>JAEWHT010000450.1 GCA_023387695.1 Pseudomonadota bacterium
CTGTTCAAGCCCAACACCCGCGCCGTGCTGGTCGAGGCGCCCGGTTCGCAATCGTTCGAAATGCCGGATATTCGCGCCATCGCACACGTCGCGCACGCGCGCGACGCGCTGGTCATCGATGACAACACCTGGGCGACGCCGCTCTTTCATCGCTCGCTCGACCAGGGCGTCGACATCAGCATGCAAGCGGCAACGAAATATATCGGTGGCCATTCCGACATCATGTTCGGCACCATCTCCGCGAACGCAAAAGCCTGGCCGCAGATTGTCGAAGGCATTCGCCTGCTCGGCGTCTGCGCCGGCCCTGACGACGTCTTCCTCGCGCTACGCGGCCTGCGTACGCTGTCGGTGCGGCTTGCGCATCATCACCGCTCCGGCCTCGACATGGCACGCTGGCTTGCGGCGCGGCCCGAGGTCGCGCGCGTCCTGCATCCGGGGCTCGAGACCGATCCCGGCCACGCGATCTGGAAGCGCGACTTCACCGGCGCGTCCGGCCTGTTCAGCATCGTGCTGAAGCCTGTGCCGCAGACAGCGGTCGACACCATGCTCAACACGCTCAAGCTGTTCGGCATGGGCTTCTCATGGGGCGGCTTCGAGAGCCTGGCGATTCCCTTCGATTGCGACGCCTATCGGACAGCCACGAAGTGGGCGCCGGGTGGCCCGACACTGCGACTCCATATCGGGCTCGAGAGCGTCGACGACCTCAAGGCCGACCTCGATCGTGGCTTCGCTGCCCTCAAAGCAGCAATGTGAGCCTGCTCACAAGGCATCTCGCCTGCGGACGCGCCAACGCGCGTCGCAAACGTTAACGGCGACGCGCCAACAAAGGGTTTGATCCCCAGGCGTTTGGCGCTAGCCTCACCAATCGACTCTAATCCGGACACGGAGCATGGGAACGTTGGTTCTGCTTGATCTGATGGGCGGCGTAGCGCTGCTGCTGTGGGGCCTGCACATGGTCCAAAGCGGCATCCTGCGCGCCTTTGGCCCCGATCTACGACGTCTGCTCGGCAAGGCTCTAGGCAACCGCTTCAGCGCGTTTGCCGCGGGCCTCGGCCTCACCGCGCTCCTTCAGAGCAGCACGGCGACCGCGCTCATCACCAGTTCATTTGCCGCTGAAGGTCTGCTCAGCCTCGTCGCCGCGCTTGCCATCATGCTGGGCGCCAATGTCGGCACGACGCTGATCGTGCAGGCGCTGTCGTTCAATATCGCAGCCGTCGCGCCCGTGCTGTTTGTCCTCGGCCTTGTCGCCTTCCGCTCCGGCCCGCGCTCGCGGATCAAGGATGTCGGCCGTCTCTTCATCGGCCTCGGCTTGATGCTGCTGTCGCTGCATATCCTTCTCGATACGCTGGCGCCGGCGGAGAACGCGCCCGGTGTGCGCGTGGTGATGTCGGCGATCACAGGCGATCCCATTCTCTGCATCATCGTTGCCGCGGCGATCACCTGGGCCGTGCATTCGAGCGTCGCCAGCGTGCTGCTGATCATGTCGCTTGCCTATTCGCAGTTCATCACGCCCGAAGCCGCGCTGGCGCTGGTGCTCGGGGCCAATCTCGGCAGTGCGATCAATCCCGTGTTCGAAGGCGCAAAACGCGATGATCCCGCGAGCTATAGCCTGCCGGTCGGAAACCTCATCAATCGCGTCATCGGCATCGCGCTGGTCGTGCCGTTCCTGGGCACGATTGCGGGTCACATGCATGCCTGGCAGTCCGACCTCGCCAAGATGACTGCGATGTTTCACATCGCCTTCAACGTCGGCACGGCCATCCTGTTTATCGGCCTGCTCGACACCATGTCGCGCCTGTTGACCCGTCTCCTGCCGGACCGCGTGCAGGAAACAGATCCGGCCCGGCCGCGCTATCTCGACGAGACCGCGCTGGAGACGCCCTCGCTCGCACTCGCCGATGCCGCCCGCGAGACGCTGCGCATGGGCGATCTCGTCGAAGTCATGCTGCGCAAGGTGATGGCCGCGATGATGACGGGCGACCGTTCACTGGTCGATCAGGTCTCCAAGACGGACAATGTCGTCGACAGCCTCGACGAGGCCATCAAGCTTTACGTCACGAAGCTGACCCGCGGTAGCCTCGACGAGAGCGAAGGCCGGCGCGCGATGGAGATCATCTCCTTTGCCATCAACCTCGAACATATCGGCGACATCATCGACAAGAATCTGAGCGAGCTCGCCACCAAGAAGATCAAGCGCCGTTTCCAGTTCTCGGCCGAAGGCGCGGACGAGCTCGCCGCGTTCCACAAGCGCACGATGGAGTCGCTGCGGATCGCCTTTGGCGTGTTCATGTCGGGCGATGCCAACGAAGCCCGCAAATTGCTGGTGGAAAAGACCGCGCTGAAAAACACGGAGCTTGCCGCCGTCGAGCGCCATCTCGATCGCCTGCGCGAGGGCCGCCCCGAGACCATCGAGACCACGTCGCTGCACTTGGACGTACTGCGCGACCTTCGTCGCATCCATTCACATATCTGCTCGGTCGCCTATCCCGTACTGGATGCGGCCGGCGAGCCTTATCGCAGGACCGAGGCGGAGACGGCTACCCTGCCCGCCTCAGGTGCCACAGCGCTACCGCGCTAAAAAACCCGCTCAGCGGTTCAGCGTCTTCGACGCGCGGCCACGGTTCTTGATGATCAGCATGATGTTGCGGACATAGATGATCGTCGCCAGCGCCTGTCCGAGGATGATAACGGGCTCGCGCTTCACGACGCCATAGACCAGGGTCATCAAGCCGCCGCCCATCGAGCAAAACCAGAACGCCATCGGCACCACGCTGTTGCCGGCGCGCTCGCTCGCGATCCATTGCACGAGAAAGCGCGCGGTAAAGAACAGCTGCGCGACGAGGCCAAAGGCGAGCCAGAAATCGAACTTGGCGACGAAGACGTCGTAGAGATAATTGCTCAGCGCCTGGCCGTATTGAATGATCATGCATTCACCTCAGTCACTTCTGGCGTCGGCTTCTTGCGCCGGATCAGCCACCACACGCCGGCGAGATCCATGATCCCGATCCACAGCCGGTCAAAGAAGCCGTAATTGGACACGCCGGAATGGCGCGGCCGGTCGATCACATCGACATAGGCGATGTCAAATCCTTCGCGGCGCATCAGCGCCGGCAGGAAGCGATGCAGCCCGTCGAAATAGGGCATCATCAGGAACACTTCGCGCCGAAAAGCCTTCAGCCCGCATCCGGTGTCGCGCGTGCCGTCCTGCAGGATCGCGTTGCGAACCTTGTTGGCAACCCGCGACTGGAATTTCTTGAAGCCCGTATCCTTGCGCCCGACACGTTGTCCGGCCGCAAGTCCGACATTGGCCCCCTTCTCAACTGCCGCGATCAGGTCCGGCAGGAAGGCGGGGTTGTTCTGACCGTCGCCATCGAGCGTCGCCACGATCGCGCCGCGGGCCGCGCGCACGCCGCTGCGGACCGCCGCCGACTGCCCGCCCGATTTGGCATGTCGTAGCTGCCGCAGATTGTCTCGCTGCGCCATGATCGCGGCAAGCCGCTCGCCGGTCGCGTCAGTCGAGCCGTCGTTGACATAGATGATCTCATAGGCCCAGCGGCCGTCGAGCGCGGTCGTGATCTCCGCGATCAAAGGCGCGATATTGTCGGCTTCGTTGCGTACGGGGACGACGATGGAAACCGAAGGCGGGGACGACGACAAATCGAAAGCTCGTGGTTGGATTTGGCCCGGCACGGGGAACTATCGGCCCCGGCAAGCAGCCGCTTTTATGGGGCGGACGCGCCGTGGGCAACCCTTTTGAGGCGTCCGCCCAGGGGGCCCGGAAGCGGCACGATGGTGCCGTCGGCCCGGATGGCAAAGCCGAGCCGGCGCGCCGCAAACCAGTAGCGGACCGCCATGGCGCCGACCATGCCGACCAGCGCACCGGCGGTGACGTCACTCGGGTGATGTGCCAGCAGCACCAGGCGCGTCAGCACGATCACGATCGCGTAGGTGAACATGAACACGCGCAGCCGCGGCCAGACTGCCGACACCGCAAAGGCGAGCGCGAATGCCGTCACCGCATGTCCCGACGGCAGGCTGGCAAAAGCCCCCGAGCCCTCGAGCGGCATGAAGTTGAACGGATCGGCCTTGCCGCCAACGAAGGGACGCCCGCGGCCGATGAGATATTTCAGGATCTCGGTGACGAAGACCGAGAAAGCAACGGACATAAACAGATATTGCAACCGCGTACCCAAGCCGAGCAGCAAGGCGCGGCGGGTACCGTGCATTGCGGCTGCGACGAGCGCCACGATCACCAGTGCTGCGCCTAGCACCCAGAGTACGTTCTCGTCCTTGCCGAAATCGGTGAGAATCCGGATCGGCCACAGTGCCGGCGTGCCGCGGGCCGGCATCAACTGGATTTCGGTCCGATCGAACGCAAGCATCAGCGCGATGACGAGAGCCGCACCCGCTGCGCTGAGCCACAAGGAATGTCGCGCCAGCTTTCGCGCGGCGGCGGCGCGGCGCGAATGCGAGGGTGCGCGAACGAGCTGCGCCAGCGACCGCCCCGTGACCGCAACCAGCTGCGC
>JAEWHT010000011.1 GCA_023387695.1 Pseudomonadota bacterium
ACCATGACGAGGATCGCGAACAACAGGCCCCAGCGCGGCAGATGCATCGCGACGACGGATTCGGCTGCCGATTGCGAGATGTGCAGATAGCTCATCACGTAGGAATAAAGCAGCGACATGCCGATGATCATCATCAGCATGGTCGATTCCCGGATCGTCGATTTCATGATGGGCGCAAGGTCGCTCGGCCGCCACACGCCGTAGATTGCCGCGATCAACGCCAGCGCCAGCAGGCCGCCGAGGCCGGCTGTCTCCGACGGCGTGGCGTAGCCGCCATAGAGCGCGGCCATCACGCCGGTCAGTAGCAGCACGAACGGCATCACGCGCGGCAGCACGTTGAAGCGTTCAGCGAGCGTGTATTCGTCGCGCGCGAGGATGGCGCCTTCCGCGCCGCCCTTCTTGTAGATCGCCTCGGCCGCGGCATATTCCCGGCGGAAGCGGTACACCGCGTAGAATCCGAACAGCGAGACCAGCAACAGGCCGGGCCCGATGCCGGCGAGGAACAGCCGTCCCAGCGATTTCTCGGCGGCGACCGCGAACAGGATCATGGTGATCGAGGGCGGCAGCAGAATGCCGAGCGTGCCGCCAGCGGCGATAATGCCGGCCGCGAAGCCGCCGGAATAGCCGCGCTTGCGCATCTCGGGGATGCCGGCCGAGCCGATCGCTGAGCACGTTGCGGGCGAGGAGCCGGCCATCGCCGCGAATAGCGCGCACGCGAACACATTGGCGACGCCGAGGCCGCCGGGCACGCGGTGCAGCCAGGCATGCAGGGCCGAATAGAGATCCTGGCCGGCGCGCGATTTGCCGATTGCCGCGCCCTTGAGGATGAAGAGCGGGATCGACAGCAGCGTGATCGAGGCCATCTCCTCGTAGACGTTCTGTGTCACCGTATCGAGCGAGGCCGAGGGCATGTAGATGCCCATGAACACGACTGCGACCGCGCCGAGCGCGAACGCAATCGGCATGCCCGAAAACATCACGAGCAGGGTGGCAACCCCATAAGCGATACCGATCCCGAATACGCTCATGGACGCTTGGCCCCTGCGAAAGGCAGCGCCAGCTGCACGAGGATCTGGAGGCAGAGCAGGCTCATGCCGAGCGCCATCAGCGAATAGGGAATGGCGAGCGGCGGCGACCACATCGAGTTCGAGACCTGACCGTCGACATAGGCCTCATGCGTCAGCGTCCACGATTTCCAGGTGAAGAAGGCGCAGAACAGAAATGTCACCGCGTCGACGATCCAGAGCCGGATCCTATTTGCCAGCGGCGACAGGAGGCCGACGAAAGCCTCGATGCCGATATGGCCGCGGTTCTGCTGCACATAGGCCGCGGTCATGAAGGTGGCACCGACTAGCAGGAATACCGCGGCCTCGTCCTGCCAGTAATTGGCGGCCTTGAAGAGGGCACGGCTGAGCACGCTGTAACTCAGGATCGCGCAGGCCGCGACCAGCGCAAGTGCTGCGAATACGACGATGATGCGGTTGAGGACGGCGAGCACGCGATCGAGCGCTGCCGCAAGGCCTGTCCTTGCGACAGCGTTCGCTGTGTCGTCACGATCCGTCAGCGGACCGTGGCTCATGCAGCGACGTCGGAGGCGAGCTTGAGCAGGTTCGCGGCGGTCGCGGTCTTGGCGCCGTAGTCCTTCCACGCGGTGTCGCGGGCGATATCGCGCCACTTGCCGACGGTCGCCGCGTCGAGCGCCGAGACCTTGGCGCCGGCCTTCTCGTAGACCTTGGCGACCTCGACGTCGTCATCCTGCGCGCCCTTGCGGCCGAAGGCCTCGAGCTCTTCACCGACGGCAACGAGGATGTCCTGCTGGTTCTTCGGCAGCTTGTCGAAGATCGCTTTCGACATCATCAGCGGCTCGAGCATGAACCAGTACGAGGCGCCCGCGCCCGAGGTCAGCGACTTCGCGACCTCTTCGAGGCGGAACGAGATCAGGCTGGTCGAGGAGGTGATGCCGGCATCGCACGCGCCGGTCTGCATCGCCGCGTAGATTTCGTTCGACGGCACCGACAGCACCGAGGCGCCGGCGGTCTGCAGCACCATGTCCATCTCGCGCGAGCCGCCACGCACCTTCAAGCCCTTGGCGTCTTCAGGCGCGACGATCGCCTTGGAGCGGCTGGCGACGCCGCCGGCCTGCCACACCCAGCTCAGGAGAATGATGCCCTTGTCGGCGAGGAAGTCGGAGAGTGCCTTGCCGACCGGTTCCTTCTTCCAGCGCATGCCCTGGTCGTAGGTGGTGACGAGGCCGGGCATCAGGCCGATATTGGTCTCGGGCAATTCGCCGCCGGCATAGGGCATCGGATACAGCGAGATATCGAGCGCGCCCTTGCGCATCGCGGAGAACTGCGCGTTGGTCTTGATCAGCGAGGAGTTCGGATAGATTTCCGCCGCGAGGTCGCCATTGCTGCGCTTGGCAATTTCGGCCGCGAACATGCGGCACAGCCGGTCACGGAAATCGCCCTTGTCGATCGTGCCGCCGGGAAATTGGTGCGAGATCTTCAGCGTGGTCGCGGCGTGCGCGGTACCGATGCCGAAGCGGAGAATGGCGGGTGTGGCGACTGCGGTCGCGAGCAGGTGACGACGCGTGAACATGGCTAAATCCCCTGAAACGGTTTCTTTGGACGGTTCTTGTTGGTGTGATCTGGGTGGGTCTTCTTAAGACCAGTGCGGAGGCCCATCCTAGCCGGTCTTTTCCCAGAACTTCTCTCATCTGATAGTTCGAGACCCACGGCCACGGCAAGGGTTGGACGTGCTGCGCTGCACTCGCCTGTCCCCTTATTTCCATCGTTAACGCTGTCCGTCAGGCCGCGACCACGCGAGGCCAGTCCGACGGCTTTCGAAAAAAGATTCGCAACGCCGCGTAACAAGTACGCGCGTCGATCCGTCGAGATTGTGTAGCGGCATCCGTCGCTGACACACAAATCTCGAAGGGAAGATCTCTCATGACCATTCGCACCCGCATCGTGCTCGGCGTCTCGGCTGCCGTTCTCTCGCTCGGCCTGGCGCTGTCGCCGGCCGCTTTTGCCCAGGACAAGATGGGCAAGGACGACGGTATGAAGAAGGACACGATGTCCAAGGACGGCATGAAGAAGGACACCATGTCCAAGGACGACGGCATGAAGAAGGACGATCACATGTCGAAGGATGGCATGAAGAAAGACGACGGGATGATGAAGAAGAACTGATCTTCAGCCGTCACCTCCGTCGTGCGACAGCGAATGCGCGCACGCCAAAATCCGGAGGCGGTCGCATGGACCGCCCCGGATGCATCAACTCAGTTCAAATTCATTTGAACGCGAGGCGGAAGTGTTACTTCCGCTTGGCCTTGCGGGCCGCGTAGCGGGCGTCGCGCTTGGCCTTCTGCTCGGCTTCGAGCTCGGCCTGCTTGGCGACCGCTTCTTCGGCTTCGCGGGCGATCCGCGCAGCTTCCGCTGCTGCAGCTTCTTCCGCGATACGCTTCTGCTCGGCCTTTTCAGCCTCACGCGCAGCCTTGGTCTCGGCGCGCTTGGCCGCGAGGGCTTCGCGCTCGGCACGCTTCGCCGCGACCGCAGGATCGTCGTGCCCCGGCTGCGACTTGAATTTGTTCAAAAGATTTTTGCGTGCTTCCTGAGCGGCTTTTTGCCGGTCGGAGAATCCTGGTTCCCTGAATCCACTCATCGACGAGCCTTGTCTTCCTCGCTTTCAGTCCTACATCAGCGTCTGTTGGTACGTCGGCTGGGCACAAGCAGGCGCCGCGCGACGCAGAAGCGTGTACATCGCCACGCGCCGCGAAGCCACCCATAATCGCAGCCGATCAGGTCAACGAAATCGCTGGACCAGCCGATCCTTCGTAGCCCGGAAAAACTGCCGAATTGTGATGCCCCTCATAAGGGCACCCAGCGGCGGCGCCTAGCGTCCGCCCGATACGAGACGGAGCACGGGCATGATCTATTTCCGGCTGAGCCTGAAGGCCCTTGCAATCGCGGTCGTAGCAGCAGCCGTCACCGGCGCAGTGCTGTTGGCTGCCCGCCCGCAACCCATCGAGAGCGGCGTTCTGGGGGCTGCCTGGGAGTGCACCCAGACCGCGTTCGTCCTGACCAGCTGCGCGCCCCGCGCCCAGCATGCGATTCCCGCGGTCGAGACCACGCGCAAGGAGCTCTTGAGGCCGACCAGGGGCTGAGCGGCGAGGGCGTGTGACGCGACGTCGCAGAGGTGATAAAGGGCCTCACCAAGCGACAGGGTTTCCATGTCCACATCTGAGTCCAGGCCCAATCCCGCCGAGAAGCCGAAAGCTTCGCCCAAGCCCCGATCCGTCGATAGTCGTCGCGGCGCGATCGCCGGGTTGATCATTGCTGCCGTGCTTCTTGCGGTCGGTCTGTGGCTCGCGCGGGACCTCAGCGCCGCCAGCAAAATGCAGGACTGCCTGATGTCGGGCCGGCGCAATTGCGATGTGATCGAACCGGCGCGTTAGACCCCGTCCTGCCGTTCGTTCGGACGAAAAATTGCCGTGATCTTAAACATTTGTAACGGGACATGACCGGCTTTGGCGGGTCACTTATGTGAGCCGGCATCAGCCAGGCTGCGATCCGTATCGTCGATCGTGGCTGGATCACGGCAATTTGCGAAAGTTGAGGGGGTAAGCACCAATGAGTGCGTCCAGCCGCATGAAGATCATCATTCCCATGGTTTCGGCCATATCGTTGCTGGCGTTGTCAGCCCAAGCGCAGGACGCGGGTCCGCAGCGGGGGCCCAACCCGCCGCCGCCGGGACAGGGCGCGGGCGCGCCGCCTCCGCCCAACCAGAACATGCGCAAGGGCCCGCCGCCGCAGCAGGCAGCACGACCCGCGCCTCAAGCCGGCAATCAGGCCCACATGGCTCCGGGGCCGGGTCCCGGTCCGCATGGTGTCGGTGGCCCGCCCCCGGGAGCAGGTCACTATGCGGCCCGCGGCCCCGCACCGGCGCGCAACTGGGGAGGACATCCCTATCGCGGCAATCTTGCCTGGGATGGCGGACGCTGGCGTCACGAAGTCCACAATGGCCGTCCCGGCTGGTGGTGGGATGTCGGCGGCGTCTGGTATTATTATCCGCAGCGCATGGACGGCCCGCCTGCCTACATCTCCGAAGATTATATCGACGATGTGCCGGTGGCTTATGCGCCGCCGGGACCGCCGGTTGCTTATGAACCGCCGCCGCCTCCGCCGCCCGCAGATCCCGGCGCGAGCGCGATCGGAGGCGCCATCGTCGGCGGCGTGCTCGGCGGCCTGATTTCAGGCAATGCCTCGGGTGCGGCCGCAGGCGCCGTCATTGGCGGCGCAACCGGCGCAATCGCCGGTGCTACCGCGGCCTCGCGTCCCGGCTATTACTTCGCCCAGGGCAACTGCTACTACCGCCATCCGAGCGGCCAGTACGTGCAGGCCGATCCGCGCGCCTGCTACTGAACTCTCGAGCTATCTGACATGGATGAGGCGGGCACGGTGCCCGCCTCATTTGCGTTTGCGCGGGCGTAGAGACGTGTGGTGGTCACTCGTCCTCCGACGCAGCCATGTTCTTGCCGCGACGCACAACAAGTGCCTCAAATTTTCTCTGGCGCTATTTGTCGCATCACGCATTGATGAAACAAAAAATGCTCGGGTGAGTCGCGGGGGACGGGACACATGCTGGATGCAATCCAGATCAGCTTGGCGCTATGGGCTATGATCGTTTGCGGAGGGGTGAAGGCGGCGCAGCTGGTGCACTACCTGTTCTAGCGATTGCGTGGCGCGCTAGGAGACCAGCCAGTTCAGGAACGCTATTGCGGCCCAGACCAGGACGCCGATCCAGGCCGTCATCGTCACGATGATGATGGCGACAAGGGAAAGGCCGAGCAGATCCGTCTTGCGCGACGGTGCATTTGGCTGTGCTGCGCTTGGCGAAATATCAGCTCTCTGTGTCATGAGCGAAAAGCCACCGATCCCTGCGTCGCGTTCTGCGGCGCGTGAAACAGTATTTAGCGGATGCGTGGGAACCCGGGTGTGATGCAATTCACAGTCAGCCCCGAATGAAATCCGCCTCACTGTTTTGTGCGTGCCGAGTTCAGAACAAACGTTCGGCCCGGCGTTTAGCTCCTCTGTCTGCAAAAGATCAGAAGGAGTGTTTCATGAAACTGGCCGCGATCACTTTGGGGGTGGCATTGGCCATCTCGTCCTCGGCTGCCCTTGCGCAAGGCACGGGCGGCTCAGCCGGAGCCGGTACATCGGCAGGCGCCTCCACGAGTGGTGTCGGGACCGGGACCAATAGCGGCATGTCATCCGGCACGAGCGGAACCACAACCGGAATGGGGACCGGCGGAGCAACCGGTGCCACCGGTGGGATGAACACGACGATCAATCCGTCCGGCAATACGCTGTTGCCGAGCGGACAAAGTCCGTCTCAGCCCGCGCCGGGCGTGAACCCGTCGACGGGCCGCTGAGATCTGCGCTTCGCAAAATGAGGAAAATACGAAGACCGGCGCGCTCGGCGTATCGCGCCGGTTTTGCGCATATTCATCGCGGTAAAATCGTGCGGAATCGCGCGTGCCGATGCGACTTTTGTCCACCGCAATCATACGGACGAAATCGCCACAAACTTGTTTAAATCGAGCGGTTACAATTGGCCGCATGTGTACCAAGTACGACCCACAGCATGAAGCCGAGGCGGCGATGAAGCGCGCCGCGGCGACCGAAGGCCCCGACCGGCAACGTCTCATCGAATTGGCCCTGGCCTGGCACCAACTCGCGCGCGATCGCCGCGAGGATGAGCGCAGGAACTGATCGCCATTCATGAGAAAGCCCCGTGCTCGGGGGACAAGCACGGGGCCCTTCAAAGCCGACCGCGGTTGGCAGGTCGGCACCACTCTGTTTCATCGTTTCATCTCAGACAACACGCTCGTCGTAAGCTCGTTCCATGCGCTTGAAACGCGACGTTAAGGCCTGCGCGGCTTGACCATCGGCGATTGCGATTCCGTGCTTTGGGAACGGAGCGGAATCGGATCGTGAACGAATGAAATGGCGCCCCGAGGTCGGTCGCGTCAGTCCTCGATCACTCGATTTCCGAAGACGGCTTCTGATGGCCTCGACGCGTCCATGCATGAACGACGGAGGCAAGTTGATGCTGGCTCATCGCGGCATCGGCGATGGACGCCTGCGCAACCTCGATCCGCTTTGCGATTACACCGGGGGTGACGTTTATGACGCCCGCGTCGACGGCCAGATACGACATCGCCGCAATAGCCACCGCAAAGGCGATTCCCATTCTCGTTAATTCGCCTCGCGGCATCCGCAGTCCTTCTCGAGGCGAACGTCGCCCGCTGCGGATAGATAGGACGCATCCGCGTGCTTCAAAGGCTGGCGGCACCCAACCCACGCGTTCGTGAAGGAGGTGCGTTAATGATGAACGCCGGCGCGCCTTCGGAACGTGCTCATCAAGTGTCGACCGACACCTTGCTTAGCGGCGGTACATTCTAGCTTGCGCTCGGGCTTGGGTTGGATATGTGTGTACCTGCTTGGGGGAAACAGTTCATGAATTCGATTTTTGCACAGTCCAAGGCGATCTCGGATCCCATCGAGGGGATGCTGTCGTCGTTTTCTATGGCTGCCATGGATTCGATTCTTGCTTTTCAGGCGGATCGTCGTATCGGCGGCGATATGGTGGAACTGGGCGTGCTCAGAGGCAAATCTGCAGCCATTCTTGCCGGCAGATTGTCAGGCAGCGAGAAGCTGCGCCTCTATGACATCGCCGATTATTTCGATAGGCCGGCACTGGCAAAGACCGGCGCAAATCTCTCGTTCAACATCGCGAGCACGCTCGATCTGAGGAAGCGCGACTTTCGGGACAACAAGCGCGCTATCCGCTTCTGCCATATCGACGCCAGCCACATGTTCGAGCCGACGATGCACGAGCTGGCGCTTGCCGACTATATGCTTGCCGAGGATGGTGTCCTCTGCCTCGACGATTATACAAACCTCAATTATTCCCAGATCCTCGCTGCGACATTCAAATACCTGTTCACGAAGCGAACCGACCTGACGATGTTCATGGTGACCGACGAAAAGGCCTATCTCTGCCGGCGGTCCAAATTTCCTCTCTACGCAGGTTTCGTGCTCGATTCGATCCTTGCGCAGATGGCTGAGCGAGGCCAGAGCAACCTTGGTATCGCGCGCACGGACGATACTCCGAGTTACGGCGCGTTCTATTTGCGCCCGAAGGCTCAAGGCGAAACCGAGGACTATTACGGCGTCGAATTGTATCGCGATTTCTACCGAATTCGGGATCATCGTGCGCCGCGCGCCGTAGCAAGGCAGGTGGCTCGGAAGATCGTGACAGGGCTCGGTATCCGGGGACTGGTCGGAAGATAATCGAGGTCGTAAATCCTCGCGTCGCATTGCTGTCGCGCAGCGCCCCGAGCGGTTTCACCGCTGGGTCTCCAAGGTATTGATCTGCAAGCTGAAAGGCTGGCGATCCCGGCAGGAATCGAACCTGCAACCCTCAGAGTAGAAATCTGATGCTCTATCCAGTTGAGCTACGGGACCGTCCTGGCCGCCCCGGGCTTTGGGACTCTTGGGGCCGGCCGTTCATATAGCATGGCAATATGAAAAATCTGGTCGTTCGCCAAGTCTGAACCGAACCGTTTTCCTCAGTGCCGCGACAAACCGGAACGGCGGAGTGTCAGGGTGCCGGGTTGAGCGGCAGCGGACTGGACGACGGATAACGTCGCCGGCAACGTTGAGCAGCTTCCGGGACACGGTCGCCGATCGACTGGTCAGGTATTGGCTGCGCCACAGGACGGCGTGCGCGGCGATAGCTCGATCGGTCTCCTCTGGGCGTGCCATGCCATGGCGAATGCGACGTTTTGCACCTCTGGTTCCATCGCCATGAGTCTGTCACCTTTCCGCGCACTTGATGCGCCAGCGGCGTTCGCCGTGATTTCCGGGAGTCCTTCATGATCGGTCTCGTTCGCGCCGTCACAATCTGCGCCGCGCTGGCGCTTGGCCTTGGCTCCGCGCTGGCCGCGGACAAGGCGTTCAAGCGCGATGATCTCGCCGATTCCGCAATCAAGCTCGAGGCGCAGATCAAGAGCGAGGCGGGACCTGTCGCCAAATCAGGCGCGAGCCTGCGCACCGACGCGGATGCCGCCTTCAGGCGCAACGATTACCGCACCGGGCTCTCGGTGCTCGGCCAGATCGCCGCCACTGCGCCGGAGGACGCCGGCAACTGGCTGCGGCTCGCCAAGGTCATCTTCCAGATCACGCCGAAGAGCTCGAGCGAGCAGACCTTCCTGCTGGAGCGCGCCTCGACCGCCGCCTACATCGCCTATCAGCGCGCCGGCAATTCGGGCGAGGAGGCGGACGCATTGGCCGTCCTCGGCAAGTCGCTTTCCGAACGCAAGCTGTGGCGCCCGGCGCTGGACACGCTGCGACTGTCGCTCGACATGCGTGAAGTCGCCGACGTTCGCGGCAATTACGAGAAACTGCGCGACGAGCACGGCTTCCGGCTGCTCGATTACACCGTGGACTCGGATTCCGCGAGCCCGCGCGCCTGCTTCCAGTTCTCGGAAGAGCTCGCCAAGCGCACCGATTTCGCTCCGTTCCTGGCGCTTGCGGGCCAGGACAAGCCGGCGCTGTCGGCGGAAGGCAAGCAGCTCTGCGTCGACGGGCTGAAGCATGGCGAGCGCTACAACATCAATCTGCGTGCCGGCCTGCCATCCACGGTGAAGGAGGGCCTGCCGAAATCGGCCGAGTTCAACGTCTATGTGCGCGACCGCAAGCCGTTCGTGCGCTTCACCAGCCGCGCCTATGTGCTGCCGCGCACCGGCCAGCGCGGCATCCCCGTGGTCAGCGTCAATACGCCCGCCGTGAACATCAACGTGTTCAGGATCGGCGATCGCAATCTCATCAACACGGTGGTCGACAGCGACTTCCAAAAGACGCTGTCGAAGTACCAGCTCGGTGATCTCGGTGACGAGCGGGGCGTCAAAGTGTGGTCCGGCGAACTCGCGACCGCGATGACCCTGAACCAGGACGTTATCACGGCTTTCCCGGTCGACCAGGCACTCGGTGAGCTCCAGCCCGGCGTCTACGTGATGACGGCAGCCGCCAAGGGCCCCGGCAGCGACGATGATTATCAGCTCGCCACCCAATGGTTCATTGTCTCCGATCTCGGCGTCACCGCCTATTCGGGCAATGACGGCATCCATGTC
>JAEWHT010000015.1 GCA_023387695.1 Pseudomonadota bacterium
ACCGAGCTGCCATTGGCCGATAGGCGGGCAATCTCGCATCGATCGTCAAGGGATAGCTGCTCGTAACTGCGCCCCATGGCAACACCTCCTCCAGGAAGTGTTGCACTTCGTTTGTGAACTCAGGGGATCCATAACCCCAGGGCGGAGTTGTTTGGCTAAGTCGTAACTCCGAGTCTCCGTAATCACATCTGCCTGTGGTTATGGGTCCCGGGTTCGCGCTTCGCGCGCCCCGGGACGACAGCGGAAGTTGGGGCGCTACTTCCCCGCCAGGCCTCCGATCTTCCCGCCAACCACGACGCCAGCCTTCTTCTCGATCGGCTTGATCGCTGCGGTGAAATCGGACTCGGCGCCTTCCGCGGCGATCACCGTCTCCCACAGGCGGCCAACGGCATCGGCGACTTCCATCGACAGTCCAAGGTGCTTCATCTCCTCCAGCGCCAGCCGGACGTCCTTCACCATCAATCCCGTGGCGAAGCCGAAGTCGAAGGTCCGCGGCAGCACCGAGCGCGGAAACTTGTCGCGGCTGGCCGTGTTCATGCCGGAGCCGGCATTGATGACGTCGACCATTACGGCGGGATCAAGCCCGGCCTTCACGCCCATCACCACCGCTTCCGACGTCGCCACGATCGCGGTCGCCGAGAGGAAATTGTTGGCGAGCTTCATAGTCTGCGCAGCACCGGGCTTCTCGCCGATGAAGAACACCTTTCCGATCACGTCGAGCGCGGGCTTTAGCAGGTCGAACTCCGCCTTCGGCCCTGACACCATCACCGCCAGCGTGCCCTTCTCAGCACCGCCAACGCCACCCGACACCGGGCAATCGATCTGAACGATGTTGCGCTTCGTCAGCAGGCCATGAATCTTCGCAGCCATCGCCGAGCCGACGGTGGAGAGATCGATGAAGCGCTTGGCGCGGCTGCCCTCGATCACGCCGTTCGCGCCCGTGGCGACCTCGAGCGAGGCCTGCAGCGAGGGCAGGCTCGCCATCACCGTCTCGACCTTGTCGGCAACGTCCTTCGGTGATGTCGCAGCGCTCGCGCCGCGCGCGACCAGCTTGTCGACGGCTTCCTTGCGGGTGTCGAACACGACGAGCTTGTGTCCAGCCTCGACCAACCGCCGCGCCATCGGGAAACCCATGTTTCCGAGGCCGATGAATCCGATGTCCATGGTGTTTCCTTTGTTTGTTATGGGTCCCGGGCTCGCGCTTCGCGCGCCCCGGGACGACGTCGGAGCGAAAGGAGGCCTTACGCCTTCCCGTCGATCTCCGCGAACACCTCGCGCGCGATGCGGAAGCTGTCGACGGCGGCGGGCATGCCGCCATAGATCGCGACCTGCATCAGGATCTCGCGGATCTCGTCGCGGGTGACGCCGTTGGTCAGCGCGCCCTTCAGGTGCGCGCGGAACTCGTGCTGGCGATTGAGGATCGCGATCATCGCGATGTTGAGCATGCTGCGGATCTTGCGCGGCAGCTCTTCGCGGCCCCACACCGTGCCCCAGCAATATTCGTTGAGCATCTCCTGGAACGGACGGTTGAAGTCGTCGACGTTCTTCAGCGCGTTGTTGACATAGGCCTCGCCCAGCACCGCCTTGCGGACTTCCAGGCCCTTGTCGTGCATCTTCTTGTCCATGACGTTTCCTCTACTTCCCGTGCATTCACCTTGGGATGGTGCCGCGGAAACTACGGGGTTGTGCCGGGCCAGTCACGTCCCCGTGTTATGCGGGAAAAGGGGGCTCTCCCGTACAGGAACGGATGCCTCAGTGCTGCCGTTGTGGTACGCTCCACTCTGCCGGGTAACCTGGAGAGTTGATTGAACGGCGTCACCCCCGACCCGTCAGACCCGATCCGCGATGCCGATGCTCTGTCGCGGTTGAAGCTGGCGCAGGCCCTCGAGCGGTCCACCTATGCCATCGCGTGGGAGCGTGCCTGGCCCGGTTTGGCGCGTGTGCTCACGGTAATCGGCCTTTTTCTGGTGGTGTCCTGGGCCGGCCTCTGGCTGGCGCTTCCCTTCGTCGCCCGCGCCATAGGCCTCGTCATTTTCGCTGGCCTTGCGGTTGCCGCCCTGTTCCCGCTGATTCGATTTCGCTGGCCGAGCCGCGCCGAGGCGCTGGCCCGGTTGGACCGCGGTTCGGGCGTTCGTCACCGCCCCGCCACGACCCTCACGGACACGCTGACCTCGCAGGACCCGATTGCGCAGGCGCTCTGGCAGGCCCAGCGCGAGCGCACGCTGGCTTCGCTCAAGCGCATCCGCGCCGGTTTGCCGCACCCGCGCCTGGCCATCCACGACCCATGGGCGTTGCGCGCGCTGGTCATGGTCATGCTGGTCGCGACTTTCTTTGCCGCCGGCGACGAGCGTGGGTTGCGGCTGGGTGCGGCCTTCGACTGGAACGGCGTCCTGGCGCCGACCAATATCCGCGTCGATGCCTGGGTCACGCCGCCGCTCTATACTGGAAAGCCGCCGGTGATCCTGTCGGCCGCCAACAAGGAGGCCGCAGCGCTTCCGGCCTCCGGCCCGCTCGCCGTTCCCGCCGGTTCGACCCTGATCGTGCGCTCCTCCGGCGGCAGCCTGGATGTCGTGGTGTCCGGTGGCCTCAAGGAGGCCGAGCCCAAGGAAGCCGCGCCCAAGGGCACCAACGAGAAGCATTTCACCATCACCGGCGATGGCACCGCGCATGTCCGCGCGCCCTCGGGCCAGCCGCAATGGGCATTCGCTGCGACGCCGGACCATCCGCCGACGATCGCGCTCGCCAAGGATCCTGAGCGCCAGGCGCGCGGCGCGCTCCAGCTGGTCTACAAGATCGAGGATGATTACGGCGTCACCGGCGCCGAGGCGCAAGTGGCCGCGCGGTCCGCCGATGCGGGCCAGGATGGCGATGGCAAGACCGCGGCGCGACCGCTGTTTCAGCCGCCGCAATTCCCGCTGGTGCTGCCGAATGCGCGTACCCGTAACGGCGTCGGCCAGACGGTGAAGGACCTCAGCGAGGATCCCTATGCCGGCGCCGATGTCACGCTGACGCTCACCGCCAAGGATGAGGCCGGCAACGAGGCCAAGAGCGACCCGTTCAACATGCGCCTGCCCGAGCGGCTTTTCACCAAGCCTCTCGCACGCGCGCTGATCGAGCAGCGGCGCATTCTCGCGCTCGACGCCAACAAGAATTCCGACGTCTATACCGCGCTCGACGCGTTGATGATCGCGCCCGAATTGTTCACGCAGGAGACCGGGCAATATCTCGGTCTCTACAACGTCACGCGCCAGCTCGAGGCGGCGCGTACCGATGAGTCCTTGCGCGAGGTCGTGGCGAGCCTGTGGGCGCTCGCGGTGACGATCGAGGACGGCAACATCTCCGACGTCGAGAAGGCGTTGCGCGCGGCGCAGGACGCGCTGAAGCAGGCGCTGGAGCGCGGTGCCAGCGACGAGGAGATCAAGAAGCTCACGCAGGATCTGCGCGCGGCGCTGGACAATTTCATGCGGCAGCTCGCCGAACAGTTCCGCAACAACAAGGACGCGCAAAATCTCGCGCGTCCGCTTGATCCGAACACCAAGATCCTGCGCCAGCAGGACCTGCAGAACATGATCGACCGCATGGAGCGCCTGTCGCGCTCCGGCGACAAGGATGCGGCCAAGCAGCTGCTCGACCAGCTCCAGCAGATGCTGGAGGGCATGCAGATGGCGCAGCCCGGACAGTCCGGCGAGAGCGACATGGAGCAGGCGCTCAACGAGCTCGGCGACATGATCCGCAAGCAGCAGCAATTGCGCGACAAGACCTACAAGCAGGGCCAGGACTCCCGGCGCGATCGCATGCGCGGCAAGCAGCAGGGCGATCAGTCGATGTCGGACCTGCAGCAGGACCAGCAGGCGCTGCGCGACCGCTTGAAGAAGCTTCAGGACGAGATGGCCAAGCGCGGCCTCTCGCAGAAGGGTCAGCAAGGCCAGCAGGGCCAAAAGGGCCAGCAGAAGGGGCAACCAGGCGAACAGGGCCAGGACGGTGATCAGGACGCCGACCAGGGTGATGATGACGGCGGGCTCGATTCCGCCGACAACGCCATGGGCGATGCGGGTTCGAAGCTTGGGGACGGCAATGCCGACGGTGCCGTGGATTCCCAGGGCAAGGCGCTGGATGCGATGCGCAAGGGTGCGCAGAAGATGGCCGAGGCGATGCAGCAGGGTGACGGCGACGGCCAGGGCGATGGTCCCGGCAATCGCACTGGTCGCCAGCAGAGCGGCGGCAACCAGACCGATCCGCTCGGCCGTCCGCTGCACGGCCGCGAATTCGGCGACGATTACACGGTCAAGATTCCCGGCGAGATCGACGTGCAGCGCGTCCGCCGTATCCTCGAAGAACTCCGCCGCCGCCTCGGCGACCCCTCGCGTCCGCAGATCGAACTCGATTACATCGAGCGGCTGCTGAAGGATTTTTGAGGTAAGGTCACCACAATCTCGCTGTCATCGCCCGACTTGATCGGGCGATCCAGTATTCCAGAGACAGTCGTGATTGAATCGAGAGGCCGCGGCGTACTGGATGCCCCGGTCAAGCCGGGGCATGACAGCGGAATATGCCGCCGTTACCCCTTCTTCGCCGCCAGCGCGTCCGCCACCGCCGTGCGGATATCCGCGACCGAGAACGGCTTGGTCACGACGTCATGCACCAGCGCATTCAAGTTCGAGGCGCGCTCGCGCTGGTCGGCAAAACCCGTCATCAGCAGAATGGTCAAATCGGGAAAGTCACGCGCAGCGGAGAGCGCGAGCGCGATACCGTCCATGACAGGCATCTGGATGTCGGTGAGCAGCAGGTCGAAGGCGCCGTCCTCACGGGTCAGGATCTCAAGCGCTTCGGCGCCGTCCTGCGCGGTGACGGTCTCGTGGCCGTCCATGGCGATGGCGCGCGCCACCAGCTGGCGCATCGAATCCTCGTCATCGGCGATCAACACTTTGGGCATGGGATCAACCCCGTGCGAACTCTACAAAGCCTGATTACACGCTGCCGCCGGCGATGTCGCGCCGGTTGAAGAAACGAACGTCGATATTGCGGCCTTCCGGCGGCGGCGAGGCCAGGCGCGAGCGGAAGAAGGCGCGCTCTCCGGGCTGCAGCACGGTCTGCTCCAGCACCGAATTCCAGGCGTAGATCTCCGCGCCTTGCGCGTCGCGCACGGCAAAACGCAGACGCGGGATATCCAGCGGCTTCTTGCCCTGGCCGACGATCACGCCCTCGATGACCAGCACCTGCTTACCGTCCACAGTCTCGCTTGAGAGCTTGACGTCCTTGAACGCGAGCCCGCGCAGGTTCACTTCCAGTCCGACCAATTTGTAGAAGGCCGCCGTCTGCGGCAGCAAGCGGACCATGTCGCCGCGCCAGATTACCAGCGACAGCACCAGCGCGCCCATGGCGGCGCAGGCGGTCGGCAGGCCGTAATAGGATTTTCGCGTCGGTGCGGCGGGAACCGGCCGTTTCACACGCGCCCCACGGCGGCTGAACAGGCTGCTGAACCAGGATTGGTGTTGCGCTCCAATGGTCTCTTCCTCGGCGGCGCGGGCCGCCGCGGACCACTCGTCCTCGGGTTCGGCCGCGTCCTCGGTCGGCCAATCGCTGGCGATCGAGGGGCTCTCGACCACCGGGGTCTCGGCGCTGTCGTCTTTGGCGTAGGAGTTCCACTGCGCGGCGAGGTCGGACTGATCATCGGCCTGGCTGGCCGCAGCCATGGCCGGCACGGCAACCTCCTCGATGGCATCCTCGGGACGCGCCATCCAGGTCTCCTTGCAGCGGGAGCAGCGGACCGTCCGTCCATTGGCTCCAAGGCTCGCAAGCTTGATGGCGTAGGATGTCGTACAATGGGGGCATACGATGTGCATGGACGGCCTCGGCGATGACCCTGGCACGCGGAACCGGGCGCCAAGGGGACTCCCCAGAAGGAGACTTCTAAGGATGCTGCCGGGGATGCTACAGGGCGACCGTTAACGAACCGGAAACCATAACGGTCGCAAAACCCCTTGATCGCATGCGGCGAAACCTCGCTGGCGGTGCGGTTGACGTCCCCCTCTCGAACGGAGCTGAGCTTGGTTCGGTTCGAAAATGTCGGATTGCGTTACGGTCTGGGGCCGGAGATCCTGCGCGACCTCAGTTTCCAGATCCCGGCGCATTCCTTCCAGTTCCTCACCGGCCCGTCCGGCGCCGGCAAGACGTCATTGCTGCGCCTGTTGTTCCTGTCGCACCGGCCGACGCGCGGCCTCGTCAATCTGTTCGGCCACGACATCTCCCAGCTCGGCAAGGACGAGATCGCGGACCTGCGCAAGCGCATCGGCATCGTGCTGCAGGATTTCCGCCTGCTCGACCACATGACGACCTACGAGAACGTGGCACTGCCGTTCCGCGTCATGGGCCGCAGCGAATCCAGCTATCGCAAGGAGGTCATCGATCTCCTGCGCTGGGTCGGCCTCGGTGAGCGCATGGATGCGCTGCCGCCGATCCTGTCGGGCGGCGAGAAGCAACGCGCGGCGATCGCGCGCGCGGTGATCTCGCGGCCGCAGCTGCTGCTCGCGGATGAGCCGACCGGAAGTGTCGATCCGACGCTCGGGCGGCGATTGCTGCGGCTCTTCATCGAGCTCAACAAGTCCGGCACGGCCGTCATCATCGCAACCCATGACATCGCCTTGATGGACCAGTACGAGGCGCGCCGCTTCGTGCTGCATCAGGGACGGCTGCACGTCTATGAGTAGGACCGACGAGCGCGGCGTGTTGGTCGATCTCGGACAGGAGCGTCCGCAGCTCCCCGCGCGAGCGCGCAACATGTCGCCGATCGTGCCGCGCGCCTCGATCCACGGCCGTGCGCTCGTTGCCGTCGTCGCCATCATGACCTTCCTCGCTTCGATGACGACGGGCACGGTGCTGCTGGTCAGCGCCTCGGCGGCGGAATGGCAGTCGGATGTCGCGAGCGAGATCACCATTCAGGTCCGCCCGCAATCCGGACGCGACATCGAGCGTGATACGGCTGCCGTCACCGAGGCGATGCGTGCACAGGCCGGCATCGTCGAGGTCAAGCCGTTTACCAAGGACGAGAGCGGCAAGCTGCTCGAGCCATGGCTCGGCACGGGGCTCTCGATGGACGATCTGCCAGTGCCGCGCATGATCATCGCGCGCGTGCAGCCCGGCAGCTCGCTCGATCTCGGCACATTGCGCGCACGTGTGACGCAGGTGGCGCCGAGCGCCAGCGTCGACGATCACCGCGCCTGGATCGAACGCATGCGCTCGATGACTAATGCCACCGTGCTGGCCGGCATCGGCATTCTCGCGCTCGTCATCGTCGCGACCATCATCTCGGTCTCGTTCGCGACCCGTGGTGCCATGGCGGCGAATCGCCCGATCGTCGAAGTCCTGCATTTCGTCGGCGCCGGCGATCGCTACATCGCCAACCATTTCCTGCGGCACTTCCTCAGGCTCGGCCTCGAAGGCGGCGTTATCGGTGGCGGCGTCGCCATGCTGCTGTTCGGCTTCTCCGAGTCGATCGCCGGCTGGTTCTCCGGCACGCCGGTCGGCGACCAGTTCGCAGCCCTGCTCGGCACCTTCTCGCTGCGGCCGTCCGGTTATGTCGTGCTCGCGATTCAGGCCGTCCTGATCGGCGCAATCACCGCAGTCGCCTCGCGCCAGACGCTGTTCGCAACACTGAATGACGTGGATTGAGCCCGATAAACCGGACTCCACTTCGCCTCAAAACGTCCTAAAATAATCCGGGGAAGGGATCACCGACATCATATGACCTCGCCGACCGACGATCGATCGCCGAAACTGCCGCGCGGCTGGCTCCGCGCGACCGTCGTATTGACGATTGCGTTCGTCTTTGTCGGCGCGGCGGCGGGGTTCATCGCGTTTCTGACCCAATTGCGCGGCGCCGAGATCGCGCCGGATCGCAAGGCCGACGGCATCGTGGTCCTCACCGGCGGCTCCTCGCGCGTGTCGGATGCGATGGAGCTGTTGGCGGCTGGCTACGGCAAGCGGCTCCTGATCTCGGGCGTTCACCCGACCTCGACGGCGAGCGACATCTCCCGGACGCTGCCGGAGAACCAGTCCTTCATGACCTGTTGCGTCGATCTCGACCGCACAGCGCTCACGACCCGCGGCAACGCGGAGGAGGCGCGGCGCTGGGCCGAGGGACGCGGCTTCAAATCGCTGATCGTGGTTACGTCGAACTATCACATGCCGCGCGCACTGGTCGAATTCTCGCATGCGATGCCGGAGACCGTGCTGGTCCCATTCGCGGTGGTCGGCGACAAATGGCGTGAGGAGCCGTGGTGGACCTCGGGCTCGACGCTGCGGCTGCTGCTGTCGGAATATGTCAAGTACATCGCCGCGGAGCTTAGGGTGCGGCTGGAAGATTTCGGCATTGACCTTTCCCCCGAGATGTCGGAGCAGCCTGCGGGTCTGCTATCCAGGCGGCCTGCCACGGCGCAGGCCAATTGATCGGATTTTCGATGTTCCTGATTTTCCTGCGTTCGCTCGTCTTCAACGTGCTGTTCTACGCGGTGCTGGTGTGCCTTGCGATCGTGGCGCTGCCGACCTTCGCCTTGCCGCCGCGCGCGATGCTGACGGTGGCCGAATGGTGGGCGAAGGCAACGC
>JAEWHT010000275.1 GCA_023387695.1 Pseudomonadota bacterium
GGTAAACCAGGCGCTCCTCCAGGGTGCGCAATTGCGCGTCGTCGAGCGCACCGGTCGCTTCCTTGCGGTAGCGGGCGATGAAGGGAACCGTGGCGCCGCCATCGAGCAACGCCACCGTCGCTTCGACCTGCTCCGCCCGTACCCCAAGCTCTTGCGCAATTTTCTGGTTGATATTTGCCACGCGAGATTTCCTCTATATCCAAGCACGCGACGCAGACCGAAATCCGATCGCGGGACGCCGCTTATGGACCAACCGAGGTTGATTCATCAAGGTGCGGCGCGCAACCGTCGACAGAGGATTTTTTTGGTGAACCGATGCGATCTCGCCACAATCATGGGGATGTCGCGGGGCAGATAGCGGAAGTTGGGGCACATGCTCCCTCCACTCGTCATTGCGAGGAGCTCTTGCGACGAAGCAATCCAGACTGCCGCTGCGGAGGGATTCTGGATTGCTTCGCTGCGCTCGCAATGACGGAGTATGAAGCAAGAGCGTCGCTCTTCCAACTGGCGTTTCGTCTCGCAGACACACCTCCACGTCCTCGCGGCGCGTTTCGCCCGAGTTTTGCTCTCTCGTCACGCCCATAAATGAAGGGCGCAGGGAAGGCCGGGTGCCGGCAGGCACCCACGGTCTGCTGCGCGAAAGTGTAGCGCAAAGAGACCGCACAGCAGCATACAGGTGGTGCCGAACACACGGCCTTCCCTGCGCGATGGTCGGACGGCTTATGCCGTGCTCTCCCGGGAGCCGAATTCCTTCTGGCCTCCCTTGCCCGACGGAAGCTACCGGCACTGCGCCGGTTGGCGCTATGCCGCATCCGCAAGACTTGGCCGTAGCGACGACGGCCGGGACCACACGGTTTTGCCGTACGCAGACACGCCCTGCTTCGCCAAAAGCTTCGCAAGGATGGCGCCGTTCGTACAACGCGGCTTGCGAGACGCTCACGGGGCTCGGCTCAATCCATTGCCCCGCCCTGCACTCACATCCGCGACGGCGCTGCCCGCGTCCACCGCGACCCGATCCGCGGCTCGTGACGACGTACGACCGCCCCTTTTCGCCGGATCAGGATGGACGACGCATACGACAAAACCGAATTTCGGTAAAGTGGAATATTTTGCGAGGCATCGATTGACCCAGCGTTTGCGTGTTTTGCCGTCGGGTAGCGCGAGGTCTTGTAGCCTGCCGCACTTGACATCCACCGCGCTTCCACGGCTGGTAACCCCTGCCGGACCACCGAACTGCCCACGAGGACTCTTCATGCGGACAACAGCGGTCGGCGTCTTCAAGATCGCCACCAAGGGCCCCGGCGACGTTTCCGGCCTCATGAGCCTGATTGCTTCAGGCGCGATCGATCCGGCCTCCATCCTGGCGGTCCTTGGCAAGACTGAGGGCAATGGCGGGGTCAACGATTTCACCCGGGAATATGCCGTGGCTGCGCTGTGTGCAGCACTGGCGCCGAAGCTTGATTTGACGCCGCATCAGGTCGAGCAGCGCATCGCCTTCGTGATGTCCGGCGGCACTGAGGGTGTGCTCAGCCCGCACATCACGGTGTTCACGCGCCTGCAGGCCACGACTCCGCCGGCAGGCCTCTCCGGCAAGCGCCTGAGCATCGGCATGGCGCAGACGCGCGATTTCCTGCCCGAGGAGCTTGGCCGCTCCGCACAGATCACCGAGACCGCCAAGGCCGTGAAGGCTGCGATGGCGGATGCCGGCATCAGCGATGCCTCCGACGTTCATTTCGTCCAGATCAAATGTCCGCTGCTGACCAGCGAGCGGGTCGAGGAAGCAAACTCGCGTGGCCACAAGACGGCGACGATCAGCTCCTACAGCTCGATGGCCTATTCGCGCGGCGCCTCCGCCCTCGGCGTTGCGGTCGCGATCGGCGAGATCGGCAGCGATATTAGCGACGAGGACGTGCTGCGGCGCTACGATCTGTTCTCGAAGGTGGCCTCGACCTCGTCAGGCATCGAGCTGATGCACAACGTCGTCATCGTGCTCGGCAATTCGGAAACCTCCGCGAGCGAATTCGAGATCGCGCATGCTGTGATGAGCGATGCCATCGATGCTGCCGCGGTGACCGAGGCGCTGAATGGCGTCGGACTTGGTCCGCAGGCAAAGGCAGGCCGCGAGCTCGTCAACATCCTCGCCAAGGCCGAGGCTTCGCCCGATGGCACCGTGCGCGGCCTCCGCCACACTATGCTCGAGGATACCGACATCAGCTCGACCCGCCACGCCCGAGCGGCAGTCGGCGGCCTGATCGCGGGCCTTGCCGGCACCAGCGCGGTCTACGTTTCCGGCGGTGCCGAGCATCAAGGACCCGCCGGCGGCGGCCCGGTTGCGGCGATCGCGCGCTTGTCCTAAGGAGCGCGACCTCTCCGCCCGGCGCAACCCTGCCCTTCGCGCCGGCTCAGTTGATTCATGCGGGCCCTTGCGAAAAAGGTGGCGCCGCTAGAGCCCCTTCCTTTCCGATGGTCGGAACGGAAGGGGCTCTAGATTCTCGTTTTGACGCGTTTTCTTTACGCGAACCGGTATCCACTTCGCTCGAAAACGCTCTGCTCAAGAGGATTTTGACTTCATGACTTTGCCGATGAGCTGGAACGAATGGGCGCAGCACGATGGCGTTGGCCTTGCGGCGCGCGTCCGCAAGGGCGAGCTGACGGCAAAGGAATTGGCGGGGCAGGCTGCAGCCGCCGTCGCCAAGGTCAATCCGACGCTGTCGGGCGTGGTCGAGCTGTTCGATGACGTGATCGCCGATCCTGCCAAGGACGGCGCCAATCTCGTCGGTCCGTTCGCCGGCCTGCCCTTCCTGATGAAGGATCTGGGGCCGACCATGAAGGGCCGGCTGCAGGAAATGGGCTCGCTCTTGATGCGCGGTAATCGCGCCGCGGCCGATACGTTCCTCACCGGCAAATTCCGCCAGGCAGGACTCAATCTGATCGGGCGCACCACGACGCCGGAATTCGGCGTCTGCAGTTCCGCCGACAATCCGGCCGTTTATGTCACCCGTAACCCCTGGAACACCGATTACACCACCTGCGGCTCCTCGGCGGGCAGCGCCGCGATGGTTGCGGCCGGCGTGGTGCCGATCGCGCATGCGACCGACGGCGGCGGCTCGATCCGCATTCCCGCCGGCGTCAACGGCAATATCGGCCTGAAAGTCTCGCGCGGCGTGTTCTCGCTGGCGCCGCATCTGTCGGACCTCTCGGGTCTCGTCTCGATCCAGGGCTGCCAGTCGCGCACGGTGCGCGACACGGCGGCCTTCGTCGATCATGCCCGCGGCCCTGCGCCCGGCGAGTTCATGCCGTTCTGGACCACAGCGCAGCCCTATTCGGAGATGATCAAGCGCGATCCATCCAAGCTGCGCATCGCTTTGTCGCACACCTGGGGCGACTACACGGCGACGCCGGAGATCAAAGCCGAGCTGGAGAAGACCGGCCGCTTCCTCGAAGGCCTCGGCCATCATGTCGACTATGCGCTGCCCGAGCTCGACTTCCGCGCCGCCTTCGCGGCGCAGACGACCTGCTACATCTCGAACTTCTCGGTCGTGATCTCCAACATGCTGGCAGCGCGCGGACTGGAGCGGCCGCCGGAGGACCTGATCGAGCCGATGAACATCCGGATCTGGGAAGCCGGGCTTCACACCAGCTTCGCCGACCGCGCCAGGATGCAGGCCGTGTTCAACACGACCTCGCGCAGCTTCGGCAGCTTCTTCGAGCAATGGGACGTGATCCTGACCCCGATCACCGCGCTGCCGACGCCGAAGGTCGGCACGAGGGAATATCTCACCCTCTCCGACAACCCTGACGTGCTCGACTGGTTCGGCAATCTCTGGCGCTTCTTCGCCTTCACGCCGCTCGCCAATCTCTGCGGCATGCCGGCGATCTCGATGCCAATGGCGAGCCAGGATCACGGCCTGCCGCTCGGCATCCAGGCGATCGCGAAGCAGGCCAATGATGGGCTGCTGCTGCAGCTCGCCGCCCAGATCGAGCGTGCGCTCGATGGCAAGTGGAACGGCGGCAGGAAGCCGAAGGTGCATGCGACGCAGGTGTGAAACGGCTTACACCCCGGTACCGCGGAAACAGCAGTTTTCCAATCGCAGTAAACATTTTGCAAAGCTGCCTATCGGGCCTTTGCAAAGAAAGCCGCCGCTCCATAACTTCATACCATTGCGACGCAGTCCGTAAAGTTCCGTAACCATCATCCTTAGCAACGATTGAGGAGAAATCGTCAATTCTGCCGCGGTGACACCCGAGGCCGGACTGATGACCGTTTCAAACGCCAATAATAGCAACCGGAAGCCGCGCCGCTCGGCCGCGACCGTGACGCTGGTCTTCGTGATTTCGGTTTGCGCCGTCATCTCGGCGCTGCAGATCTCCAGGATCATCGAGCAGCGACAGGAGGTCATGGAGGCCGGCAAGCGCGACACGGCGAATCTCGTGACTTCGCTGACCCAGCATGCGGACTTGAGCTTCCGTGCGGCAGACGCCGTGCTCTCCGGCCTCGTCGAACGCCTGGAAAATGCTGGGCGACAAGAGGACGACCCGGCGCGGCTGAGACGCTGGTTCCGCGACGAAATTGAGCGTTTGCCTCAGGCCGCCGCATTCGCGGTGGCCGACGACGTCGGCCAAACCGTGTTCAATTCGGAACAAGAACGCCCAAATCTCGACGTTTCGCAGCGCGCCTTCTTCCGCCATCACCTCGAGCACGACAGTCGTGAACTGTACATCGGATCCCCACTTTTCGGGCGCATCATCCAGCGCTGGATCATTCCGGTCTCACGCCGGTACAACAAGCCGGACGGCTCATTCGGCGGCGTCGCAACGGCGTTCCTCGATCCAAGTTTCTTTCAGAAATTCTACGAGCAATTCGATATCGGAGCCAACGGCGCCATCCTGCTGATCTCCGGCGACGAAAAGCTGCTGGTCCGGCGTCCCTTCGTTGAAGCCAATGTCGGGCGAGACATGACGCAAAGCAACATCGCCAAGGCGCTGCAGCAGTCATCCGTCGGCACCGTCGAGTTCAAGGCGACCATAGATGGCTTCGCGCGGTTGAGCAGCTATCGACGCAGCGAGCACTATCCGCTGGTCGTCGTGGTCGCGAAATCGATTGACGAGATCCTCGCGCCATGGCGCAGCCGTGCCATACGCGAGATCGTCGAGACGACGATGCTGCTGCTGATCATCGCCGCAGCCGGCTTTGTCGTCTGGAAGATGACCCGTCAATTGACACTTGCAACCCGGCGCCTCGATGCGGCGATTGACGCGATCCCTCTGGGCTTTTGTCTGTTCGATGCCGAACGTCGCCTCGTCATCTCCAACGATCGATTCCGGGAGCTCTACAATTATCCCACCGAACTGATGCAACCCGGAACCCCTCTGCGGGCGATCATCGGCCATATCGCCGAGCGCGGCGCGAAGCAGGGCGATATGACCGCCGAGCAGTATATCAACGGCATCGCGACGGAAGGCTCCGAGACGTTGTTCAATCTCGACGGCAAGTTGATCGCCATCACGCGGCGGCAGGCTCCAGACGGCGGCTGGGTCGCCACACACGAGGACATCACCGAGCAGAAGCGCGGTGAACGGCTGCTCGCGACGAAGGCCGCCGAGATCCAGCTGATCAATGACCGATTCCGCGCCGCCATCGACAATCTGCCGCAGGGGCTCTGCGTGTTCGATTCGGAACAGCGCGCCGTCGTCTTCAACGAACAGCTGAGAGACATCTACGGCTATGGGGAGGACGTCCTCAAGACCGGGGCGACTGTGCAATCGCTCGTGGCGGATCTCAAGCGGCGCGGCATCACCTGGGACGCAGCACCGGAAGAGCTCATCAGCCTGCCGGCCGGAAAGAAATGGCAATCCGAAGTCGAGGTGAAGGGGCGCGTCGTTTCGATCCAGCGGCTCAAGACTTCCGACGGCGG
>JAEWHT010000345.1 GCA_023387695.1 Pseudomonadota bacterium
CGTGAGCTTGTCGTAGCCGAGCTGCGTCAGCAGAAACAGATCAATCGTCGCAGAGATTCCGCCTCCGCAATACAGGATCACATTCTTGTCGCGCGTGACGCCTGCCGCAGTGAATTTCGCTTCGGCATCGGCGAGCGTCGTCAGCGTCTTGTTCGCATTGACCAGCGTTGCAGCCGACACATTGACGCTGCCGGGCACGCGGCCGGGCCGGCCGTAACGGCTCGGCTCAAGGCCTTTGTGAAATTGCGGTCCGAGCGCGTTGACCGTGATGGTCGAGGGATCGCCGATCCGCGGCTTCACGGCATTCTTGTCGACGAAGAAGCCCACACGCGGTGCGGCCTTGAAGGTCGTCGCGGGATAGCCTTTCGGCGCACCGGTTTCGATCGGCCGCCCCTCGTCCTTCCACTTGTCGAAACCGCCGTCGAGCACCCGCGCGTCGACGCCAAGCGAGCGCAGCATCCACCAGAACCGCGTCGACCACATCATGGTGCCGATGCTGTAGAGCACGATGGTCTTGGATGCGTCGGCGCCATGGCGGCCGAATGCAGCTTCGAGCTGGGCCACGCCAGGCATCATGAAGAACTGCGACGATGAGGTGTCAGAGAACTCGCCCTGCAGGTCGAGAAAATCGGCGCCGGGGATGTGGCCGGCCGCGAAGGTCTTGTCACCGGGCACCGCGCAATACGGCACGTCGCTGCCGGGTGGGACCGGTTCGTTGTAGGTCGTGCAGTCGTAGACGCGGAGGTTGGGATCGCCGAGGATGCTAGCGAGTTGCTCGGTGGTGATGAGGGCGGTTGGCTGCGACATCGGACTGCACTCCCGTTCGTAAGGAAGTGTAGACCTCTCCCTTCGTCATTGCGAGCGCAGCTTCGCTGCGCTCGCAATGACGGCTGGGGAGACGTTGCGCCTCCCCAACGGCAATGACCCTACTGCTTCAACGTCTCCAGAAACCGCACCGGCTCGCCCTGCGACGGCGTCACCAGCTCTCCCTGCCACATCACGCGGCGGCCGCGGATAAAGGTGCCGACCGGCCAGCCGGTGACGCGCACGCCATCGTAAGGCGTCCAGCCGGCTTTCGAGGCGACCCATTTGTTGGTGATGGTTTCGCTGCGCTTGAGGTCAACCACGGTGAAATCGGCATCGTAGCCGGCGGCGATACGGCCCTTGCAGGCCATGTTGTAGAGACGCGCGGGGCCGGCGCTGGTGAGATCGACGAAGCGCGCCAGCGACAGCCGGCCAGCATTGACGTGGTCGAGCATCAGCGGCACCAGCGTCTGCACACCGGTCATGCCCGAGGGCGACGCCGGATAGGTCTTCTGCTTCTCTTCGAGGGTATGCGGGGCGTGGTCGGAGCCGAGCACGTCGATGATGCCTTGCTCGATGCCGCGCCAGATGCCGGCGCGATGATCCGCGCCGCGGACCGGCGGGTTCATCTGCGCGAGCGTACCCAGCCGCTCGTAGCATTCGGGCGCAACCAGCGTGAGATGATGCGGCGTCGCCTCGCAGGAGGCCACGTCCTTGTGGTCGCGCAAAAACTCGATCTCTTCCTTGGTCGAGATGTGCAGCACGTGGATGCGCTTGCCGGTCTCATGTGCGAGCTTAACCAGACGCTGCGTCGCCATCAGCGCCGCGGTCTCGTCGCGCCAGACCGGATGCGAGCGCGGATCGCCCTCGATGCGCAGCGATTTACGATCGTTGAGGCGGTACTCGTCCTCGGCGTGGAAGGCGGCCCGGCGGCGGATCACCTGGAAGATGCGGCGCAGGCTCTCGTCGTCCTCCACCAGCAGCGCGCCGGTCGAGGAGCCGATGAACACTTTCACGCCCGCACAGCCCGGCGCGCGCTCGAGCACCGGAAGGTCCTGCACGTTCTCGCGGGTGCCGCCGATGAAGAAGGCGAAATCGCAATGCATGCGGTGATGCGCACGCTTGATTTTGTCGGAGAAGGTCGCCTCCGTCACCGTCAATGGTGACGTGTTCGGCATCTCGAACACGGCGGTGACGCCGCCCATCACGGCGCTGCGCGAGCCGGTCTCGAGGTCTTCCTTCTGCTCCAGCCCGGCCTCGCGAAAATGCACCTGCGTGTCCATCACGCTGGGCAGGATGTGCAGACCCTTACAGTCGATCACCTCGGCGGCGGAAGCCTGCGACAACGGGCCCAGTTCGGCGATGCGACCATTGGTGATGCCGATATCGCGAACGCCCTCGCCGTCCTGGTTGACGATGGTGCCACCCTTGAGGATCACATCGAAGCGCTGGGTCATGGCTGGAGGCCTCTCTCATCCCCAAGCGCAGGGCTCGAGGTCTTGTCGTTTATGCCTTGCGGGCTTACGTTCCGGAGCACCATGTCGCAAGAGATTTTCGCATGAAATCAGCGTTTCTTCCCGACCGGGGCGTGATCAAGGTCGCGGGCGAGGATGCGCGCAACTTCCTGAACGGCCTCATCACCACCGATGTCGACAGGCTCAAGCCAGGGCTGGGGCGATTCGGCGCGCTGCTGACGCCGCAGGGCAAGATCATCGTGGATTTCCTGATCACGGAAGCCCCGAGCGGCCATGGCGGCGGGTTCCTGATCGATTGCCCGAAGCCGCTGGCCGATGGGCTCGCCACCAAGCTGAAATTCTACAAGCTGCGTGCCAAGGTGACGGTGGATAACCTGTCCGACGATCTCGGCGTGCTCGCGGCCTGGGACGGCCAGTTGTCAGCGCAGCCGGATCTCGCCTTCGTCGATCCGCGCAATGGCGAGCTCGGCACGCGCATCCTGATCCCCGAAGATCTCAAGCAGAAATTGTCCGACCTGATCGGCGCGGAGCTGGTCGATGCCGCCGATTACGAGGCGCATCGCATTTCGCTCGGCGTGCCGCGCGGCGGGCTCGATTTCATGTACAGCGACGCATTCCCGCACGAGACCAACATGGACCGCCTCGCCGGCGTCGATTTCGACAAGGGCTGCTATGTCGGCCAGGAGGTCGTCTCGCGCATGCAGCACCGCGGCACTGCGCGCACCCGCAGCGTGAAGGTGCTACTCGAGGATTCCGCGCCGGAAGCCGGCGTCAGCGTCATGGCCGGCGACAAGTCCGTCGGCACGATGGGCTCTTCGGCGAAAGGCAAGGGGATCGCGCTGGTGCGTATTGACCGCGTTGCTGATGCGCTCGATGCCGGGCAGCCGCTGACCGCTGGCGGACTCACGCTGAAGCTGGCAGAACCAGACATCGTCCGAGTTCCCGCAAAGCAGCCCATTGCATGAGCCGTGCTCCCCGCCTGCATCCCGACGGAAAGACCCGCTGCCCCTGGCCGGGCGAGGATCCGCTCTATGTCGCCTATCACGACACCGAATGGGGCGTGCCCGAATATGACGACCGCGCGCTCTATGAAAAGCTGATCCTCGACGGCTTTCAGGCCGGCCTGTCCTGGATCACGATCCTGCGCAAGCGCGACAATTTCCGCAAAGCATTCGACGATTTCCAGCCTGAGAAGATCGCGCGCTACACCGACAAGAAGGTGCATGCGCTGATGAACGATGCCGGCATCGTGCGC
>JAEWHT010000348.1 GCA_023387695.1 Pseudomonadota bacterium
GTCGGTGACAATGTGGGCGATTGCGCCGGCATGGCCGCCGACCTGTTCGAGACCTATGCGGTGACCGCGGTCGCCACCATGGTGCTCGCGGCGATCTTCTTTGCGAAGACGCAGATCCTCACCAACATGATGACGCTCCCGCTTGCCATTGGCGGCGTCTGCATCATCACCTCGATCATCGGCACCTTCTTCGTGAAGCTCGGGCCGAGCCAGTCGATCATGGGCGCGCTCTACAAGGGCCTGATTGCAACCGGCGTTCTGTCGTTGATCGGCATTGCCGGCGTGATCTACTACCTGATCGGTTTCGGTAAGCTCGACGGCGTCGACTACACCGGCATGTCGCTGTTCGAATGCGGCGTGGTCGGCCTCATCGTCACCGCGCTGATCATCTGGATCACCGAATACTACACCGGCACCGACTATCGGCCGGTGAAGTCGATCGCCCAGGCGTCGGTGACCGGTCACGGCACCAACGTGATCCAGGGCCTTGCCGTTTCGATGGAAGCGACCGCGCTGCCCGCGATCGTCATCATCGCCGGCATCCTGGTCACTTACAGCCTGGCCGGCCTGTTCGGCATCGCGATCGCGACCGCCACCATGCTGGCGCTGGCCGGCATGGTCGTCGCGCTCGACGCCTTCGGTCCGGTGACGGATAACGCCGGCGGCATCGCCGAGATGGCGGGCCTGCCGAAGGAGGTGCGCAAGTCGACCGACGCGCTCGACGCGGTCGGCAACACCACCAAGGCGGTGACCAAGGGTTACGCGATCGGCTCCGCCGGTCTCGGTGCGCTTGTGCTGTTTGCGGCCTACAACCAGGACCTCAAGTTCTTCGTTGCAGACAGCGCACATCACGCCTACTTCGCCGGCGTCAATCCGGACTTCTCGCTCAACAATCCTTACGTGGTTGTCGGCCTGCTGTTCGGTGGTCTGCTGCCGTACCTGTTCGGCGCGATGGGCATGACCGCGGTCGGCCGTGCGGCCGGCGCGATCGTCGAGGAGGTCCGGCGTCAGTTCCGCGAGAAGCCGGGCATCATGCAGGGCACCGACAAGCCGGACTACGGCAAGGCGGTCGATCTGCTGACCCGCGCGGCGATCAAGGAGATGATCATCCCGTCGCTGCTTCCGGTGCTGTCGCCGATCGTCGTCTACTTCGTGATCTACGCGATCGCGGGCGGCGGCGTGGCTGGCAAGTCGGCCGCGTTCTCGGCCGTGGGCGCCATGCTGCTCGGCGTGATCGTGACTGGCCTGTTCGTCGCGATCTCCATGACCTCAGGCGGCGGCGCCTGGGACAACGCCAAGAAGTACATCGAGGACGGTCATTTCGGCGGCAAGGGCTCTGATGCCCACAAGTCGGCCGTGACCGGCGACACCGTCGGCGATCCTTACAAGGATACGGCGGGCCCCGCGGTGAACCCGATGATCAAGATCACCAACATTGTGGCGCTGCTGCTGCTGGCGATCCTGGCGCACTGAGCCCGATGGCGTGAAAGAGAAAACCCCGCGGTGCGAGCCGCGGGGTTTTTGTTTGGCAAGAACCTCGTTTGCTGCGTGCGAACAAACACGGAGATCAATCCATGTCGCTCTCATCCGCCCGGAATTATGCACTCCGCGCTGCCAAGTCGCAGGACCAGAAGGAGGCCGCCGAATTGCTATCCAAGGCCATCCTGGAGCTCGCACTGGCGATCGAGACCACCGATGCCAAGGTCAAGAAGATCAACAAATCGTCCTAGGCGCGATGCGATTGGGTTTAGACATCATCGCGCTAAGACGCTCTCACCACGTCATTGCACGTCCATCTGCAGTCCTTCCTTCTGGATGATGCCGGCGAACTTCTTCGTCTCGGCGTCCACGAAGTCCGCGAATTGCTGCGGCGTGCCGTAGTCGGTGCGGGCGCCCATGGCGGTGACGTTCTTCTTGATGTCGTCGCGCTCCAGCATCGCCTTGACCTGCAGATTGAGCGCTTCGAGCACGGGGGCGGGGACGCCTTTCGGCAGAAACACCGAGAACCACGACGACACGTCGAAATTCGCAAGCTCCGGCGCGCTCTCGCGCATGGTCGGCAGGTTCGGCGCGAGGTCGCTGCGTTCGGTCGTGGTGACGCAGAGGCCGTTGAGGGTGCCGTTCTGGACTTGCGGCAGGCTCGGATAGAGATTGTCGAACAGGATCTGGATGTCGCCGGCAAGCGCGGCCTGGAGCGCAGGCCCGGCGCCGCGGAACGGGATATGCGTCATCTTCAGCCCGGTGAGCTGGAGAAACCAGGCGCCGGTGAGGTGAGGGCTCTGGCCGACGCCGGACGAGGCGTAGCTGAGCTTGTCCGGATTGGCCTTGAGAAAGGCGATCAGCTCGGCGACCGACTTGATGCCGGTCTTGGGATGAGCCGACACGATGTTCGGGATCCGGATCATGTTGGAAACCGGCTGGAGCTGGTCCGGCTTGTAGGTGAGGTTCTTGAAGATGCTGTAGGCGATGGCGTTCGGACCGGGATTGCCGATCAGGATGGTGTGTCCGTCCGGCTTCGAGCGCACCACCTCGGCCGTACCGATCGTGCCGCCGCCACCTGAGCGATTTTCCACGACCGCAGTCTGGCCCCAGGCCGATTGGAGGTGCGCTGCAAGCAGCCGGCCCATCACGTCGGTCGATCCGCCCGCTGCGGCCGGCACGATGATGCGGATGTTCTCGGTCGGCTTCCAGTCCGCAAGGCTCGATCGCGGCAGGATGGCTGCGGCTGACAGCCCGGCGGCACCAGCGAGCACGCGACGGCGCGACAGCAACTTGGTCTCAGGTTTCTTGAGCACGATTCCACTCCCAGCTTTTTATTTTGCAGGGAGCGTAGGGAACCCAGTGGACAACGGCAAGCTGCGCGCGACGGCAAGCGCCGCGCAGAGAGCGGCACGACGCCGCAGGCCCGAAATGTCAGATCACGATCTCAGTTGAAGCTGAGCAGCTTGAACAACGGCGACAGGTAATTCATCTCCTGACCCGACGTTGGCGTGGTCCGGCTGATGGAGTCGAAGATCTTGCCGTCCTGGAGGCCGTAATTCGCAAGCCGGCGCACGCGCCGGTTCTTGTCGAAATAGATGGCGATGACGCGCTGGTCGACCACCTTCTGGTTCATGAAAGCGACCACGCGCTCCGACCGCTGCGAGATATAGTAGAATACCTCGCCGTCCAGCGTCGCGACCGTGGAGGGCGTGCCCATCACGATCAGCACCTGGTCCTGGCTCGCCCCGATCGGAATCTGCTCGAGCGCGCCGGGCGGCAGGATGTAACCCTTCTGGAACTGCTCACCGGTGCAGCCCGCAAGCGCGCCGCCGACCAAAGCTACGGCCGCGAGCATGCGCAAGCCGCGCCAGCGTGCATGAAGGCCGCGCTGCTTGCTTGCGCGCAGGGTGGTCTTGTTCGTTATCGTCATAGCGGAACTGATTCCGTCCCCTTGCGTCGCGCGAGGCGCTGAAGTACCGGGCGGAAGCTCTGAATGCAACTCACGCGCGCCCGCTTGCGGAAACCACAATGCTTTGGCCGTTCAATCACTTCAGGAAACCCCGCCTCGCCCCGGCCGGCACCATTGAGGCCATCTATGGCATGATCGTGACGCAGGCGCGAGAACCCATATTTTACCGGGACTTGGGCGTGCCCGATACGGTTAATGGCCGTTTCGACCTGTTGCTGTTGCACCTGTGGCTGTTGCTGCGGCGGCTGCGGACTGTCGCGGCGGGCGGGGTGGAGCTGTCACAAGCCCTGTTTGACCGCTTCTGCGAGGATATGGACGACAATCTGCGCGAGATGGGCGTCGGCGACCAGACCGTTCCGAAACGGATGCGGGCCTTCGGCGAGGCCTTCTACGGGCGCGTCCAAGCTTACGACCAGGCGATCGATACGGGTACCGAGGCACTGGCGCAGGCGATCTGCAAGAATATCCTGAACGGCACCGGGATGGATCAGGCGGAGCGTCTTGCCGCCTACGCGGTGGCCGCCAACGCTGGGTTCGGCCAGACTGGCGATCCCGCAATGCTGCTCGGATCCTTCAAATTTCCTGCACCGCCTCGGAAGGATGGGACGTCATGAACCGACCGATGACCGGATCCGCCCCCGATCCCTGGCGCTCGCCCGTGATGGTGGCCCAGATTCCTGACACGGGGCTGCACCGTAAACTTGAGGCTTCGGCGGCCGAGCGCCAGGCGATGGCTGAGCTCGCGGGCCTGCGCGACGTTCTGTCGGCCCATGCCGACTTCGACGTCGAGCCCAAAAGCGGCGGCAGGATCCAGGTCACCGGCCGCGTCCGGGCCCGGATCGGTCAGACCTGCGTAGTCACGCTTGATCCGATCGAGAGCGAGATCGACGAGGAGGTCGATCTGACCTTCGCGCCCGAGGCCGAGACGCGGCGGCTGGAGGATCTGATCGAGGAAGGGCAGGACGACGAGGAGCCACCGGAGGTGGTCGATCCGCCCGAGGCCATCGTCAACGGAATCATCGACCTTGGCCGAATCGCGACCGATGCATTGTTCCTGGCCATCGACCCCTATCCCCGCAAGCCCGGCGTCGTGTTCGAGGCGGACGTTGCCGCGCTGGATCCGGAAGACCATCCGTTCGCGGCGCTGAAGGCGCTCCAGGACAACAAGCAGGGCAAGAAGAAAGGCAAATAGCCGGGCGATCCCCGTAAGACCCACTGTGTGATGGGACTTGAGGTGTTTGCCGGAATGGTTTGAGAGGGCTGCCTATCCCTTTGATTTCTATATATTTCGTGCAAGTTCACGCATTTGCCGCCGGGTTGCCCTCCATCCAAAAGACTGGGGGCAAGAGGTTGTTTCGGGATAACAAAACGCTATTGTCCGCCCCCGGTTCGGGCGCGGCGTGGCGCTTGGCCGGTCGCCATGTCCATGGCGAGCCCATTCTGCGGCGCTGCTAATTCAAGACCGCACCAGACCAGGTTTCCGGGACTTCTATGCCAAGCAAGGTTCGCATCGCGCTGGACGCCATGGGGGGCGACGCCGGCGCCGCCGTGGTCATTCCGGGTGCGGCCATATCGCTTCAAAGGCATCGCGACACTGAATTCCTGCTGGTCGGCGACCGGGCCAAGATCGAGCCTGAGCTCGATCGGCATCCCCAGCTGAAGGCTGCTTCGAAAATCATCCATACCGACGTGGCCGTCAGTGGTTCGGACAAACCGAGCCAGGCGCTGCGGCGGGGTCGCAAGACCTCCTCGATGTGGCTCGCCATCGATGCCGTGAAGAAGGGCGATGCTGACGTCGCGGTCTCAGCCGGCAATACCGGCGCGCTGATGGCGATGGCCCGGTTCCATCTGCGGACCCTGCGGGGCATCGATCGCCCGGCGATCAGTGCGATCTGGCCGACCCAGCGCGGCCAGTCCGTCGTGCTCGACCTCGGCGCCACGATCGGCGGCGATGCGAGCCATCTGGTGGCGCTCGCGGTCATGGGCGCGGCCATGGTGAGCGTGGTGTTCGACAAGAAGCGCCCGACGGTCGGCCTGCTCAATATCGGCACCGAGGAAATCAAGGGGCACGAGGAGATTCGCGAGGCCGGCGAAATCCTGCGCGCCATGAACCTGCCGGAGCTCGATTATATCGGCTTCGTCGAAGGCGACGGCATCGGCAAGGGGGTTGCCGACGTCATCGTGACCGAGGGCTATAGCGGTAACATTGCGCTCAAGGCTGCCGAGGGAACCGCGCGCCAGATGGCGGAATTACTCCGTCACGAGATCCAGCGGAGCTGGCTGTCCAAGCTCGGTTATCTCTTTGCCCGCAATGCCTTCCAGGCATTGCGTGACAAGATGGATCCGAACAAGTCCAACGGCGGCGTGTTGCTGGGGCTCAATGGACTGGTGGTCAAGAGCCACGGCGGAATCAACGCCGAAGGCTTTGCCTATGCGATCGATGTTGGCTATGAGATGGCTCACTACGATCTCCTGAACAAGATCAATCAGATGCTCAACCGCGAGGGTGGTGCACTCAGTTCCGTGCAGACCGCGCCGGAGGATGTTTCGTGACTCAAATTCGTTCGGTCGTGCTCGGCTGCGGCTCGTATCTGCCGGAGCAGGTGGTGACCAACGCCCAGTTGGCGGCGCGTATCGACACGTCCGACGAGTGGATCGTGCAGCGGACCGGTATTCGCGAGCGCCACATTGCCGCCGAGGGCGAGTTCACCTCGCACCTCGCGATCAAGGCAGCGCAGGCCGCGCTCACTGACGCCGGTGTGGATGCGCAGTCGATCGAGCTGATCGTGCTCGCAACCTCGACGCCCGACAACACGTTCCCCGCGACCGCGGTCGCCGTGCAGCACGCGCTCGGCATCAATCACGGCGCGGCCTTCGACCTCCAAGCGGTGTGCTCGGGCTTCGTGTTCGCGCTTGCGACGGCCGATAATTTCCTGCGCACCGGTGCCTTCAAGCGCGCGCTGGTGATCGGTGCCGAAACTTTCTCGCGCATCCTCGACTGGAACGATCGCGGCACCTGCGTGCTATTCGGCGATGGCGCCGGCGCGGTCGTGCTGGAGGCGCAGGAGCAGCCGGGCAAGGCCGCGACCGACCGTGGCATCGTAACTACGCATCTGCGCTCCGACGGCCGTCACAAGGCCAAGCTGTTTGTCGACGGCGGGCCGTCCTCGACCCAGACTGTCGGCCACCTGCGCATGGAGGGCCGCGAGGTCTTCAAGCATGCGGTCGGCATGATCACGGACGTGATCGTCGATGCCTTCGAGGCGACCGGGATGAATGCCGACAGCATCGACTGGTTCGTGCCGCACCAGGCCAACAAGCGAATTATCGACGCATCCGCCCACAAGCTCCATATCGCGCCGGAGAAGGTGGTGCTGACGGTGGACCGTCACGGTAACACCTCGGCCGCTTCGATCCCGCTGGCGCTGTCGGTGGCGCGCAAGGACGGCCGCATCAAGCGCGGCGATGTGGTCCTGCTGGAGGCAATGGGCGGTGGCTTCACCTGGGGCTCCGCCCTGGTGCGCTGGTAGAGCCACAATCGATAAAATTTTGCCGGAATCAGCACCGATTATCGATGCGTCTGCATTGATGAACGGTGTTGACCGCCGTAACGTAAGTTCATAATTTCAGACAACAATTGTTCGCCGTGATGTGGGGCAGGGCGATGACCGATACAAGTAAAACCGTAACGCGTGTTGATCTCTGTGAGGCCGTCTACCAAAAGGTGGGTCTGTCGCGCACGGAATCGTCCGCTTTCGTGGAACTCGTGCTGAAGGAGATCACCGACTGCCTCGAAAAGGGCGAGACGGTGAAGCTGTCTTCGTTCGGGTCCTTCATGGTGCGGAAGAAGGGCCAGCGCATCGGCCGCAATCCGAAGACCGGCACCGAGGTGCCGATCTCGCCGCGCCGGGTGATGGTGTTCAAGCCGTCGGCGATCCTGAAGCAGCGGATCAATGCCCAGCACCGCACCAATGGCGATGCCAGCAAGGCGCAACCCGAGGCGTAATCTCCCAACGGACAAGGATTGGCATTTGGACAAGGCGCCGGATGCGTTCCGAACCATCAGCGAAGTAGCGCAGGAACTCGACATTCCGCAGCACGTGCTGCGGTTCTGGGAGACTCGATTCGCCCAGATCAAGCCGATGAAGCGCAGCGGCGGCCGCCGCTATTACCGCCCCGACGACGTCGACCTGCTCAAGGGCATCCGTCGCTTGTTGTACGGGGAGGGCTACACCATCCGCGGGGTGCAGCGGATCCTGAAAGAGCACGGCGTCAAATCGGTGCAGGGTCTGGCCGACGGCTCGGCCGCGGTCTCGTTCGGGGCGATCGAGGATGCCATCGGGGCGAGCCTGATGGAGCCCGACGACGAGCCGCCGATCAAGGGCATCACGGATGCCGATGACGACGACTATCAGGGTGACGAAGAGGAAGGCATCGACTTCCGCTTCACCGAGGTCGACGATGAGGAAATCCTCACCACCTTCCGCAAGGGCGGCGCTCCTGCGCCGACCGGCCCCAGCGCGCTGGATCGGGAACGGCTGGGCCGGGCACTTGCCGACCTGGTTGCCTGCAAGGAGATGCTGGATCAGGCGTTGAACGACGGCTGAGGCGCTGTTTTCGTCGTCTTTGCGGTCCGTTCCAGCGGCTTTGGGCGAAGACACCAAAATGGTGTGGCTCGCCTTGCACAAAGCAGCGATCCTAGCTAATGGAACGACGTTCGGAGCGTGGCGCAGCCCGGTTAGCGCACTAGTCTGGGAGACTAGGGGTCGGAGGTTCAAATCCTCTCGCTCCGACCATTTTCTTCAGAAATGACCACATGCTTGCGCGATCGCGGATCGGCGAGCGGTCTCCTGTGTTCCGGACCATCCGTTATCAGCGGCTGGCGCTCAGCACCGGCTGCTCGGGCAATTGCTCCTCCGCTGGAGCCTTTTCGCGTGTCCATGCCGGAACGGCGAAGGCAAGCTGATACTGCCCCATCGGGTCCACGAACGTGGCTTGCGCGCTCTCCAGGTGTTTGGACAACTCGCTGAGGTTAAGGTCCAGGCCCGCGTCGACGGCCAACAGGATCATCGATGCGCAGGCAACCGTTACGGCTATGGCGATCGCCTTCCATTCTGATGATTTAATCATCTAAGTTTCTCAGGTATTTTCACCTGCCCGGATAGATAGAGTGTCTGCGCAGGATTCAACCCCCGTCGCACGGTTCGCGCACACATTCTTGAAGTGCGACAATTTTGTAACAAGGCGAATCGCGTGGTCGCGAATCGATCACGGCTTTGACTCGGTGGCGTGCCGCGCCGGCGGCTTGTCCAACGATGCTAGGCGGACGGCCTCAAAAACCCCACCACCATCCGTGTCGTCTCGTCGACCAGCGCCCTGACCGTTTTCTCCTGCAATGTCTCGGGCTGGTTCAGCACCACGTTGTGCGCGACAGCCTCGATTGTGCTGACGCAGATGAAGGTCGCCACATCGAGGTCGATCTTGCGCAGCTCCTTGCGGCGACTATCGAGATAGGCGCGCACGAGGGTGTGGACCTCGCGGTTGAAGGCTTCGACGTCGAGCTTGCCGGCGCGCGGGATCTGCTCGGCGAGGACTCGATGCAGTTTGGGGTTGATGCGATGCGCCTCGACCGCAACAGTGACGAGGCGGCGGACCGCTTTCTCGAGCGGCATGGCGGCAACCTCGATGAGTGTCGCGCGGACGATAGCCATGATCTCCTCGTTGTGACGATCAATCACGGCGGCGACGAGGGCCTCCTTGCTCGGAAAATACTGGTAGAGCGAGCCGACGCTGACGCCGGCGATTTCGGCGATCCGGTTGGTACTCGTCTTCTCAAAACCTTCGCGAACCAGAATGCGAGCAGTTGCCTCGACCAGAGCGTCGACAGTGGCGCGGGATCGCTCTTGCGACGCATTTTTCCGTGGTTTTGTCGGCGGTTTGGGCGCCACGTCCTGTACCTTCGAATGCGAGTAGGAAAAGCGAGTGAATGCTCGCATTATATGTGGGGGCGGTGGCTGATGGACAGAGGCAATCCTCTGGCCATGGCAAGACGTAAGGGCATGGGCATGAGCGTTGCGAAAATGCTGTCGATGGGACGGCTTTGCGAATGCAATTTCTCGTGGGGTAAGTCTTCAAACGATCCCGCGCCGAGCTTGCAGAGTCGTTTCTTCAACTTGCTGCTGCGGCAACTCCCGTTCAAACAGCAGCTTGCCTCGGCTGAGACCGTGCAGGCGCATGTGCGCAAATTGGCCCTGGAGCCTGCCTCACATGAGCCGACGGGCCTGGGGCGCGGTGTCGATGTCATGCTGACAAAGATGGGCGGATGGCCGGTGTACTACACGGCGCCATCATCGGGGCACGAAGGCTGTAACCACGTCATGTTCCTGCATGGAGGCGGCTACATCAACGAGATCGTGCCGGCGCATTGGCGCTTCGTCGGGCAAATGACGCGCAAGGCCGGTGTTGTCTGCGTCGTACCAATCTATCCGCTCGCGCCGCGTGCGACTGCAAAGGATATCGTGCCGGCGACGGCCGAGCTGTTGCGGATGCTGCTGGAGGATGCAGGCTCATCGAAGGTCACGGTGGTCGGCAATTCGGCCGGCGCATGTCTCGCGCTTGCTGCATGCCAATGGCTGCGCGATCGCGGTCATCGGCAACCGAACAGGCTCGTGCTGATCTCGCCGGCGGCCGATGCGTCGATCAGCCGACCGGAGCAGGCGGAGATCGCGTCGCGCGATCCGATCCAGGACATTCCGGGGATCCTCGAAATGGGACGGCTCTATGCCGGTGAGCTCGATGTCGGGCATCCCCTCGTCAGCCCGCTCAATGGGGCCTTCCGTTCGCTGGCGCCGATGACGATCTTTTCAGGGACGTGTGATCTGCTCTACCCCGACAGCGTCGATCTCGCCGCGCGGGCGAGGGGCGCCGGCGTGCCGGTCGATCTGCATTTGTGGCGCGACCAGCCGCACAACTACGCGCTGATGCCGACGCCGGAAGGACGACGGGCGCGCGCGATGATTGTGCAAGCTGTGGCTTAGAGAGCGTGACCGTTGTCACGTTGCGGACGGGCTCATGCGAGCGGTTGGCTCGAGCAAGGCCTTGGCACTAGCAAGGCTTGGCGCTGATGCTGCCCGCGCGGAGGGACAAGGCGGCCCCCGGGCGTTTCCTCGTGTCAGTAATTTTGCGGGGCCTTAGGCGTGGCCCTTGATCTCGTAATGGCCCGGCACGCATTTGTAGCGGTCGAGGCGCCAGTTGGCGTGATAGATCGGATGCTCGTCCATCCATTTTGCAAGCGGGGCCTGTGCACCGACCGCGCACGCCATCATCGACATGTCGGGCGTCATATTGCTGTCGGTCACGATTTCCTCGACACAGCTGCCGGAGGCAGCAGCGCCAAGCCGGCAGAGCACGGCAACGACGGTAATGAACATTCCAGTCACCTCATCGGTAGTTTCGACCACGAGGAGGATGCAAGCCGAGTGCCACAGCCTGTGTCGGAAACAACACGCCGGCCGGGCCTGCTCGCCCCAGGACCCCATTTGATGATTCGGATTGTAAAAAAATTGCCACTAAACCGAAGCCGGACAAATACGGGGAACTGACAGGAATGATGGATTGTGATGGCTGCGTCGCGTGAGCCACCCCTTCTCAGGGCTTGCCGGGGCAGTAGGCTCGCATCTGTGCGGATACTCGCCGAGAGAGTGGGGCCGCTGCAGCAGGTATGGAAACGCGAGGGCAGAACATGAAGGTACGACCGACCGGTGTGATCCCGCCGATGACGACACCATTCCGGAAAGACGGTGAGATAGACTACAAGCTCGTGGCGCCCCAGGTCGACTGGATGATCGCTGCCGGCGCGCACGGTGTTGCGGCCGGCGGCTCGACTGGCGAAGGGCACACGCTCGATCACGAAGAATATCGCGAGCTGATGTCCGCGACGGTCGAAGCTGTGGACGGGCGCATCCCTGTTATTGCCGGCATTATCGTCGACTCCACGCGCGATGCGATCCGCCGCGGCAAGCTCGTGCGCGACATGAATGTCGCGGCCCTCCAGGTCACGCCGGTGCACTACCTGTTCAAGCCGGACGAAGAAGCGATGGTGGCGCATTTCCGCGCCATGGCCGACGAGACCGGCATGCCCATCATCATCTACAACGTCGTGCCCTGGTCATACCTGTCGCCTGCGCTGCTGACGCGGATCATGACCGAAGTGCCGCTGGTGGTCGGCGTCAAGCAGAGCGCGGGCGACCTCAAGCTGTTCGCGGACCTCATGATGATGGCGCCGGACAAGCTGATCTATAGCGCTGTCGATGCCCTGATGTATCCGTCTTACACGCTCGGGGCCCATGGCTCGATCGCAGCGATCCTGACCGCTGCGCCGCACGCCTCCGTCGCGCTGTGGAATGCGGTGAAGGCGGGCGATCATCCGCGCGCGCTCGATCTGCACAAGCAGCTGTTGACGTTGTGGAACGCTGTCATCGCAGACAATCTGCCGGCATGTACACGCTACGCGCAGACGCTCCAGGGACTCCCCAGGACCTATCCACGGGCGCCGATGCCGGAGGCCTCGCCGGCGCAGCAGGCCGCGACCCGCAAGGCGCTGGAGGCGCTCGGTGCGCTGAAGGGACCGCGCGTCGAAGCGGCCGAATAGTCCGCGCGCCGAAATAATCGATGTCGAACGGCAGCGCCGATCCGCTTTTACCAGCGGATGCGGCGCTGCTACATTTTGCGCGCGTCGCAGGTGCGACGTGTCAACGACGAAGAAACATGCCGAGAAGGGGAGGGACCGACGTCCCATGAAGGAATTTGCTGGCAAGATCGCCGTCATCACCGGTGGTGGCACGGGTATGGGGCGAGAGCTCGCCCGGCAGCTGGTCGCAGAGGGCTGCAACGTCGCGATGTGCGATGTGTCAGAAGCCGCGATGGCAGAGACCACGCGGCTGTGCGAAGTCGAGAAGCTGCCGCAGGGCCTGCGCGTCACGACGCATGTCGCCGACGTCTCGATCGAGGATCATCTCAAGCGCTTCCGCGATGAGCTCGCCGAGCAGCAGAAGACGGACAAGATCCATCTGCTGTTCAACAATGCCGGCATCGGCGGCGGCGGCAGCCTGTTCACCAACACGCGCGAACAATGGGAGCGCACCTTCAACATCTGCTGGGGCGGCGTCTATCTCGGCGTGCGTACCTTCCTGCCGATGCTGGTGAAGGCCGACGAAGCGCACATCATCAACACCGCCAGCGTCAACGGCTTCTGGGCCTCGATCGGCATGGGTCAGGCGCACACTGCCTACAGCTCGGCGAAGTTCGCCGTGAAGGGTTTCACCGAGGCGCTGATCAATGACCTCCGTCTGCACGCGCCGCATGTCAAATGCTCGGTGGTGATGCCGGGCCACATCGGTACCTCGATCGTCTCCAACTCCCGTAAGGTCCAGAGCACCGACGGGTCGGAGCGGCTCAGCCCCGACGAGGTCGCGCTGACACGCAAGCGCATGGTTGCGGCTGGCGTGCCAGATGCTGACAAAATGTCGGACGAGCAGATCCAGGCGGCGTTCGCCGAGCGCGCCCGCAGTTTTCTCGAGGACGCGCCGACGACCGCTGCACAGGCGGCCAAGATCATCCTGGACGGCGTGAAGGCCGAGCGGTGGCGTATTCTTGTCGGGGATGATGCACAGCGTCTTGACGAGCGCGTACGCGCGACGCCCGAGCAGGCCTATGACCGCGCCTTCTACGAAAGCTTCAGTCAGGAGGTCGGCTGGCGGCTCGGCTGAGGTTGTCAACGATCGCGCGCAGATATGGGTATGATGAGTATCATCGCAAGAGCTGCGTCGGTAATTTTAGGCCAGTAAATTTACCTTCCCTCTGCGCGCGCTCGTCTTCTTATGATGATCCGGAATGTCACGCATGCGACATGTGACATACGTTCAAGCGATGGTGATCTCGAACGGGTCTCATTCGGCGCACGGCAGCTTGGTTGGTGAACTAAAATAGTTTAGTGAATCAGGGTAGCGCCACGATAAAACGTAGCTTCCGATGATACCCGCATGCCTCTCCGACGATTTCATCCTCTGCCCGGAGAGAGAGGATATCTCCGCTGAATTCACGCGGCTGCTCACCGCGGCTCAGGAGGGCGGCGCCACCATCGCCGAATGCCTGATGATCGCGCGGCAATTGAAGCGCGGCGACGAGCAATCCTGGCATCGTGAGTGGAAGAAGCTGGCGCAGGCCAACCGGCATCGCGCCGAGGCGGCGTTTGCGGAAGGCCACATGGTCACCGCGCAGCGCAACTGGCTGCGTGCGATGAACTACTACGGTGCGGCCGCGATGCCGCTCGACCCCGCCGACGAACGTCGCTGGGTCGCGGTGCTCGCGATGCAGGAGTGTGCTCGCCGCTTCCTCACGGCGCGCGGGCCGACCGGAGAGGTCGTGACAATCCCGTGGATCGACGGTCATTCGTTGCAGGGCTATTTCCTGCCGGCGCCTGCGGCGAACGGTCGCGCCCCCACCGTGATCTGCATCGGCGAGCCCGGACATCGCAAGGAGGAATTCCTGGTCAAGCTTGCGCCGCATGCGCGCGAGCGCGGTTTCGCCATGCTGGCGCTCGACCTGTTCGGTGACGAGCGCGACGATTATGCCGATGTGCTGTTGCAGCGTCGTGATCTCGAGAGCTCGATCGGCAGCGTCATGGATTACCTGGAGCTGCGCGGTGACGTCGATTTCGATCGTGTTGCGATCGTGGCCGACGGGTGGGGCTCATCCTTCGTTGCGCGCGCCGTGCTGCAGGAGCCGCGTCTAGCCGCCGCCGTTTGCGACGGTGGGCTGTGGGACCTGCACGAGCGTTCCTTCTTCGCAAGCCGGTTTGCGATCAGCGACCTAAGCGTCGTCCCGGTGCCGCATGCGCCGCTGATGGCCTCCAGCGCTGAATGCCCCGTGCTGATCACGATCGGCGAGGACGGCTGGCTCAAGGCCGATCGGGCGCGTCAGATCGTACAGAAATCCCGCCTCGGTAGCTCGGACATCGTGTTGAAGGTATTCACCGCGGCGGAGACCGGTGCGGCCCAGGCTCACGCCGACAATCCGAGCCTTGCCAACGAGTACATCTTCGATTGGCTCGAAACGCGACTCGGCTTCGCCGGCACGCGAATTTGAGTGCGGTTGTTTAGCGCAGACACGGGCCTCAGAAGTCGAGGGAGATCCTGACGCAGGCCTTTTCCAACCGGGTCTTCAGCGTTGCGAGCTTCGCGGTGAATTCCGTCAGCTCGTTCTCGTCGAACTCCTGGAAGACGAATTCGCGAATCGACTTGTACTGCTCGTTGAGGCTCGCGATGTGCTTCTGCGTTTTTTCGACCAGCGACAGCCGCACCACGCGGGCATCGGTCGGGGAAGGGCGGCGACGGAGCAGGCCCTTCTTTTCGAGAAGCTTGGACTGGGTGGTGACAAAGGACGGGTCGACGTGGAGGAGCTTCGAGACCACGTTGACGGGCACGCCGTCGTCCTTGTCGAGGTCGGAGATCGCCATCAGGATCAGCCATTGCGGTCCACTGATGCCGAGTGTCCTTGCCCAGAACTGACGCAACTCCTCGAGATACATGTTGATCGACGATATCTCCCACGTGAATCGCCTGATGATATCGAGATTGCCGCCGGAGCGGACGCGCGCTCCTTCTTTCCTCGTCGCTGACAAAGCGTCACTCCCGCAAGCTGATTCATTCTGGCCAGTGTTTGCGGCGGGCATAGTCCACGCAAGTCTGCCCTGACGCAAGTGCAGAGCAGGGTAATTGTGTCACGGAAATTACAAATATGACCCGGTCAGCATTTTAGCTCAGGTCTGGTGTTGCGCCGAGGACACAGGGTTAGTGAAACCACAAAGCTGATCTAATAAACTATTTTGATTAACGGAACAGCGCAGGCATATTCGCTGGCGACGGTGGGGGGTTCTCGATCGTCCCGTTGCAGGTGGTTCGCTCACGTCCCTCGCGTCGAATGCGGGTGCGTCCGAAAGCGCGAAGCGGCCGAGCGGATTTGATGAAGAGACGGGGATCTGGGGGGCCTTACGGTCCGGTCTCCGTAAAATGACAACTTGGAGGTTTTAAATGAAAGTGGTGAAGAGCCTTTTGCTCGGCACTGCGGCGACCCTGATCGCCGTCGGTGGAGCTCAGGCGGCTGATCTTCCGGTCAAGGCCAAGGCGGTCGAGTACGTGAAGATCTGCTCGCTCTACGGCGCCGGCTTCTACTACATGCCGGGCACCGACACCTGTATCAAGCTGGGTGGCTACGTCCGCGCCGACGCGATTCTCGGCGGCGCCGGCGACTACGGCTTCAACAACAGCACCAGCTCCGCGAACGGTGGGTCGAACAACCGTCTGACCAACTACTACTTCAGCCGCGCTCGTATGGACCTCAACGTCGATACCCGTACGGCGACCGAATACGGCGTGGTCCGCACCTACGCCGACATGGTCTTCACCTACGACACGACCAACGTCACCGGCAGCAGCCCGGCGTCGGTCTCGTCCAGCGCGGCTGCGCTCGGTCTCTACCATGCGTTCGTCCAGTTCGCTGGCTTCACCATGGGTCGCACGGTCTCGATCTTCGACGCCCCGTGGCAGAGCTATCCGGCTGGCGGTCCCGATACCCTTCCGGGCGGCTCCAACC
>JAEWHT010000374.1 GCA_023387695.1 Pseudomonadota bacterium
CGGCGGCGAAGAGCGAGTTCAAGCACATGGAGTATTTCTACTTCCACAACTGCCTCTATGAAGGCGTGTGGAAGCAGAACAAGCGCCGCTTCACCGATCGCACGCCGACCTGGGACGTGCTGCACAAGTACGCGCACGACTACAAGGTCGTGTTCGTCGGCGACGCCTCGATGTCGCCTTACGAGATCATGGTGCCCGGTGGCTCCGTCGAGCATGTCAACGAGGAGCCCGGCTCGGTCTGGCTCGACCGCATCATCCGCACCTATCCGCATACGGTATGGCTGAACCCGGTCGCGCAGAAGCACTGGGACTATTCGGAATCGACCACCATCATCAAACGCATCTTTGCCAACCGCATGTACCCGATCACGATCGAGGGTCTGGAGAATGCGATGAAGGAATTGACGCACTAGCGCGCGCCTGGGAGCGACGACAAGAGGGAGAAGCATATGCCCCAAAACATCACCCGCGGCATCAAGGTCCTGGTCGATGAGGCCAATGCCGAGATCGAAACGCTCACCGCCAAAGACGCCATCGAGATCTCCAAGAACGGCGATGTCGTCATCGTCGATATCAGAGACCCCCGCGAGATCGAGCGCGACGGCCGTATTCCCGGCGCGTTCGCCTGCACCCGCGGCATGCTTGAATTCTGGATCGATCCGCAGAGCCCTTACGCCAAGCCGACCTTCCAGGAAGACAAGAAGTTTGTCTTCCATTGCGCCGGCGGCCTGCGCTCCGCGCTCGCCGCCAAGACCGCGCAGGACATGGGCCTGAAGCCCGTCGCCCACATCGCCGGCGGCTACGCCGCCTGGCGCGATGCCGGTGGTCCGACGGAGCAGTGGGAGCCGAAGAAGAAGGGCTAATCACTCTCGTCATTCCGGGGCGCGCGCAGCGCGAGCCCGGAATCCATTCATCCACCAACGCTGCTGCACGATAGATTCTTTGATGCGCAATTGCGCATCAAAGCTCGTGCTACGCACGCCCCGGAATGACAAGGAATACTCCGCATGGCCACCGATCCCCTCGTCTCCACCGAATGGCTCGCCGCCCATATCAACGACGCCAACCTCAAGGTGCTTGACGCCAGCTTCAAGCTGCCGGGCGTGCTGCCGCTGCCGAAGGATGACTACCTCGCCGCGCATCTGCCCGGTGCTGCGTTCTTCGATGTCGATGCGGTGTCGGATCATTCCAACCCGCTGCCGCACATGTATCCGACCGCCGAGCAGTTCGGGCGCGATGTCGGCAATCTCGGCATCTCCAATGCCGACACCGTCGTCCTCTATGATGCCGGTGGCTGGGTCGCCGCCCCGCGCGCGTGGTGGATGTTCCTGGCGTTCGGCCACAGCAATGTGCGCATCCTCAATGGCGGCCTGAAGAAGTGGCGCGCCGAGGGACGACCTGTCGAGAGCGGCGAGGTGAAGCCGAAGGCTGCGACGTTCAAGGCGAGCTACGACCCGAAGCGCGTGCGCAGCATGCAGCAGCTGATCGCCAATGTCGAAAGCCGCGCCGAGCAGGTGATCGACGCCCGCGCAGCCGAGCGCTTCGAAGGCCGTGCGCCCGAGCCGCGCGCGGGCATTCGCTCCGGCCACATCCCCGGCGCGCGCAACGTGCCGTACAACCAGCTGTTCGATGCTGCGACCGGCACGATGAAGCCGCTCGAGGATTTGCGCGCCGCCTTCACCGGCGCTGGCGTCAAGCTGGATGCGCCGATCGTGACGAGCTGCGGCTCCGGTGTCTCCGCCGGCGTGCTGACGCTCGCGCTCTATCGTTTGGGGATTACCGACACCGCGCTGTATGACGGCTCATGGTCGGAATGGGGCCAGGAAAAGGGCCCGCCGATCGCGACGGGGCCGGCGTAAGGCTGGTCTAGCGCGTGCGCGTGGCCGTCGCGGCGAGCGTCTGCTGTTGCGGCTGGCCGAACGGATCGAGCGCCTGGTTGACTTGCTGAGGCGGCGCGCGCCGCACGATGCGGTGACGCTTCTTCGGTTTGTGCGCGCGCGGCTTGCTCTCTGCCGCCGCGCTGTCGGCTTTGCGCTTCGGCGGCGCGAGGTCGTTCAGCGCCGCCACTCTCGCCGCAGCAATGTCAGTTACGCGCGATGCCAGTGCCGGCGTCGCGGTGCGCGGCACGTCGGTGGCGCTTATGGTGCGGACCGGAGTCGTGGCGATCGCTACCGTCGTATCAGCCGGGGTGAGTGTGTCAGTTGGCGCGGGAGCCGCAGCGTCGGTCCTGGCTGGCTCAGGGGCGAGCGCTTGCGCCGCAGGTGCGGGCGTCTCTGCGGCCGGCGCAAGGGCGGCGACTTGGACCTCAGGTTGGGGCTCAGGCTGTGGTTTGACCTGAAGTGTCACCGCGGCCATCTGCTCGGGCCCTGTCTCGACCGCAGGCTGGCCAATGCTTGGCACCTGCTCCGGCATCGCAGGCACCGTCTCAATGGCGACCGGCGGAACTGGCTCTACGCGGAGAGCCGCGAGCACCGGCTGGACGGGCTCTGGGCTTTGCGCGAACACCTGCTCCTGCGGGCCGTTCCGCCAGGACGGGTTGCTGACATACTGCTCGTGGGTCGCCCGCAGCAGCGAGGTGGCCCCTAAGCCGAACACCAGGATGGAGGAAGACACCAGGATCGCGGCAAGCAGGAAGCGAAAGCCGGGAAGCATTGACGGATTACGGATTTCCGCCCCGGCGGCGTGTGGCCAGGGCCCAAGAGCCATCTGAACGCGGTGACGGTACTGGTTGCCGCGTTCGCCACGCGGGGATTCGAGCTCAAATCGGTGGCGAATCAGGCTGATTCGACCATATCGCAACGTCTCCGCGCCGTTCCGTAAAAATCGGGGGGAAGACTCCGGCAATCTACGGCTTGATGCGATTTCCGCTCCGTGATGCAACGGGGCAACTGTGTGCGATTGCATCACAAATCGCTCAATCAGTCACAAATCGGTCTGCAATGTCTTGAATGTGCCGCTATCTTCGGTCATCTGGCCGTTGACGGCTCGGACGGGGCCCGGGACACGACAAGAGCGATGATGATCAAACATTTTCTGACGATTTGCGCTGCCGTAACAGTCGCTGCGGCGGGAACCTCGCTTGCACAGGCCCAGAGCTATCCGGTTCAGCAGGTGCCGAGCTACGGCGCACCGACCGAATATCGGCCCGGCGACCGCACCCCGAATTTCGACGCGTTGGAAGACGATGACGACGCGCCGCAGGCCTCGCTGCCGCCGCCCGGTCCGGCTAACGATCCACGCTATGGTCGCCCCGCCGGCCCGCCTCCGGTCTATTCGGCCGCTCCGCCGCAGGGCCCGGTGATGTCGCCGGATGACCCGCGTTACGGCCGTCCGGCTGGCGCTCCGCCGGTCTATTCCGCCAACCCGCCGCAGGGTCCGGTGATGTCGCCCGATGATCCTCGCTACGGCCGGCCCGCTGGTCCGCCCGCGGTGATCTATGCCGACCGTCCGGGCCAGGCGCCCGGCAACGACGGCATGCGTCCGCCGGAAGCCGTCAACGGCCCGGCCGCGACCGGTGCGGTTCCGCAGCAGGGCGCGGGTGACCGGCCGATGTCGGTCGCCTCACTGCCGCCCGAGGAGCAGCCTGACGCGGCCCCGGCGCAACTGGCGCCGAACCTGCGCCGTCAGGAAGTCGCGTTCCAGACCAAGGAGCCGGCCGGCACCATCGTGGTCGATACGCCGAACACCTACCTCTATTATGTCCTCGGCAATGGCCGGGCGATCCGCTACGGCGTCCGCGTCGGCCGCGATGGCTTCACCTGGACCGGCGTGCAGAAGATCACCCGCAAGGCCGAGTGGCCGGATTGGCATCCGCCGGCGGAAATGATCGAGCGCCAGCCCTATCTGCCGCGCTTCATGGCCGGTGGCGAAGGCAATCCGCTCGGCGCCCGCGCGATGTATCTCGGCTCGACCGTGTACCGCATCCACGGCACCAACCAGCCGTCGACGATTGGCAAGTTCGTCTCCTCCGGCTGTATCGGCATGCTGAACGAAGACGTCTCTGACCTCTTCGATCGCGCCAAGGTCGGCACCCGTGTGGTGGTGATGCCGGGCAACCCGGCGCAGGCAACCGCATCGGCCGCGCCCGGCCCGGCTCCGATGGCCGCCCAGGCTGGTCCCGTTCCGGGCACGCAGCCGACGGTGGTGCCGCCGCTGCCCGCGCCGGTCACCGTGCGCTAAGCGCTTCGAGCCATCCGGAATTGAGAAGGGCGTGCCATCGGCGCGCCCTTCTTCATTTTAGCCTAGTTTCCGCGGCAGCTCATTGCCCTTGGTGAAGGCATCGATCGCCTCGACCATCTGGCCGTAATGGATGCGCAGGCCGTCCTCGGTCGCGTAGCCGAGATGCGGCGTCAGCACGAGATTGTCGAGCTTGCGGAAGGGGTGATCGACCGGCAGCGGCTCGATCGAGAACACGTCGATGCCCGCGCCCGCGATCTTCTTCTGCTGCAGGGCCTCGAGAAGCGCCTGCTCGTCCACGATCGGTCCGCGCGCGGTGTTGACCAGGAAGGCGGTCGGCTTCATCCGCGCGAGATCTTCGCGGCCGACGAGCCCACGTGAACGCTCGCTCAGGACCACATGGATGGTGATGATATCGGCCTTGGCGAACAGTTCCTCCTTGGTGGCGTAGCCGACGCCGGCAGCCGCGCACTTCTCCGGCGTCAGGTTCGGGCTCCAGGCAATCACGTTCATGCCGAACGCCTTGCCGATGCCGGCCATCTTGGTGCCGAGCTTGCCGAGCCCAATGATGCCAAGCGTCATTCCCTCGATCTCGACACCGGCGAAGATCTGCCAGGGCTCGCCCGCATGCATGCGCGCGCTCTCGCGGCCGATGCCGCGGGTCAGTTCCAGGATCAGGCCCATGGTGAGCGGCGCGGTCGGATCACGCGAATATTGCGTGCCGGCAAGGGCTACACCTTTCGCCTTGGCGGCCTCCATGTCGATCGCGGCATTGCGCATGCCGGAGGTCAGCAGCAGCTTCAGCTTCGGGAGCTTATCGAACAGGCTCTTGGGGAACGCCGTCCGCTCGCGCATCGCGCAGATGATATCGAAATCAGCCAGCGCGCTCGCGGCGGCCTGCTCGGACGCAAAGGGATGGCCGAACACGGTGGTGTCGATACGGTCGGACAGTTTCGACCAGTCGGCGACGTCGAGGGCGAGGTTGAAATAGTCGTCGAGAATTGCACAGCGCAGCCGCGTCATCAGCGTAAATCCATGGCGAGAGGTAAGGGCGCCGAGCGGAGGCGCCGTCGTCGGAACCGGGCCATGGTTGCGCGCAATCAGAGCGGCGCGCAAGCAGTCTGGGTCTTCAAAAATCCGATAGGGGGAGTGCGGCTTAGAGGCTCCGGGGCTTCAGCCGGATCGGCGCATCCATGCCGTGCTTGGCGCGCCAGGCAGGACCGGGGCCGCGCATGTAGTGTAGCTCGGGCCGGTAGGGGTTGAAGGCGGTGGCGAAGAAGCGCTTCCAGAAACCCTTGATCTCGGAGACGAGCGCAGCGGCGCGGCCGGCTTCTGCCGGAACGGGAAGGGAATTGGTCTCGATCAGAGCCATGATGGGCCTCGCTGTGCTCCCCATTCATTCTGAGCAGGGGGCGCTGTTTCCGCGCGAAACCGAGCTTTGGCCTGATTGATTAAAAGATGGTTGCAATTGTCCGGATCGGGGGCCGGATGGTGTCCGACCAGTATTCATCCGTGGTGAACGGAGGGAAAACATTGCCCTTTGGGGGCGGGATCGTTACATCGGCGGCAAGCAAAATTCCTCAAATCGAAGGTTTTCGGGACCGATGGCGCGCCAGTTTGTCTATTTCATGCAAGGCCTGACCAAGAGCTACCCGACCCGCAAGGTGCTCGATAACGTCCATCTGTCGTTTTACCCGGACGCCAAGATCGGCGTGCTTGGTGTCAACGGCTCGGGCAAGTCGACGCTGCTCAAGATCATGGCCGGCCTCGACAAGGAATATAACGGCGAGGCCTGGGTCGCCCAGGGCGCCCGTGTTGGCTATCTCGAACAGGAGCCGCAGCTCGACGCGAGTTTGTCCGTGCGCGAGAACGTCATGCTTGGCGTCGCCAAGCAAAAGGCCATCCTCGATCGCTACAACGAGTTGGCGATGAACTACTCCGAGGAAACCGCCGACGAGATGACCAAGCTTCAGGACGAGATCGAGGCCCAGGGCCTCTGGGATCTCGACAGCAAGGTCGACCAGGCCATGGA
>JAEWHT010000399.1 GCA_023387695.1 Pseudomonadota bacterium
TAGCCCGACATGATGAAGGTATCGATGCCGATGTCCTGATACTCCTTGATGCGCGCGGCAACCGTCTGGGCATCGCCGACCAGCGCTGTACCGGCACCACCACGCACGAGGCCGACGCCGGCCCAGAGATTCGGCGCGATCTCGAGCTTGTCGCGCTTGCCACCATGCAGCTGCGCCATGCGTTGCTGGCCGACCGAGTCCATCCGTGAAAAATTCTTTTGCGCGGTCGCGATGGTCTCGTCGCTGACATGCTTGATCAGCTCGTTCGCTGCGCGCCAGGCTTCTTCGTTGGTCTCGCGGACGATCACATGAAGCCGGATACCGAAGGAGAGCTTGCGGCCGCGCGCGCTAGCTACGTCCCTCACCTTCGCGACCTTCTCGGCGACCAAAGCCGGTGGCTCGCCCCAGGTGAGATATTTGTCGACGGTGTCGACGGCGACGTCGATGCCGGCATCAGATGAACCGCCAAAATACAGCTGCGGCCGCGGCGACTGCACGGGATGAAACAGCAGCTTGCCGTCCTCGATGCGGATATGCTTGCCCTCGACATTCACGGTCTTGCCGGCGAGGAGATCGCTATAGACGTTGAGGAACTCGCGCGTGACCTCGTAGCGTTCGTCATGGCCGAGGAAGATGCCGTCGCCCTTATTCTCGACGGGATCGCCGCCGGTGACGACGTTGACGAGCAGCCGGCCATTGGTGACGCGGTCGAGCGTCGCGGTCATGCGCGCGGCGACCGTCGGCGATTGCAGGCCGGGCCGGACGGCGACGAGATAACGCAGACGCTCGGTGAATGGCGCGACGCTGGAGGCGACGATCCAGGAATCCTCGCAGGAGCGTCCGGTCGGAAGCAGCACGCCGTAATAGCCGAGTTGGTCGGCAGCCTGCGCGACCTGGCGCAGATAGTTGAAATTGACCTCGCGGCCACCGATGCCGGTGCCGAGATAGCGACCGTCGCCGTGCGTCGGCAGGAACCAGAGGATGTTGCTCTTGCTCATTGATGTGCTCCTAGCCGTAGGACGTGCCGACAGCGGCAGCGACGATTCCGATCGACAGGGCGATAGCTGCGACCAGGCGTTGAAGGATGCGCCTCATATTGGGACCTCTCGAGATGGGAAGATTGGTTGGAACGATCACGCTGCCGGGTTGCGCCAGACGATGTCGCGGATGACGATCGGCTTCGGGATCAGGCCGAGCTTGTGGAAGCGGTCTGCGACGCCCTGCTGGGTCGTGATAATGTCGTCGGTGACCGGGCCGATCACGAAATTTGCGCGCTCGGCCGCAACCGTCTGGATGTCCAGGGGAACGCCGGTGATTGCGGCCAGCGACTTGGCAACCTCGTCGCGGTGCCGCTCGGCCCATTGACCGGTCGCGGTGGTCACGTCGACGATCTGTTGCAGAATCGCACTGTTGTTCTTCGCGAACTCGCGGTTGGCGATGTAGAAGGAATTCGTCTTGGTGATCTCGCGCGCGTTGACGAGGATGCGGCCGTTCTGCTTGGTCTCACCGATCGCGAAGTAAGGATCCCAGATCGCCCAGGCCTCAATGCTGCCATTGGCGAAGGCGGGACCGGCGTCCGGCGGCGTCAGATAGACCGGCGTGATGTCGGCGTAGGTGAGGCCCGCCTTCTCCAGCGTCTGCACCACGACATTGTGGGCGCTGGAGCCCTTGGTGAAACCGACGCGCTTGCCCTTCAGGTCCGCGATGGAGCGGATCGGCGAATCCTTCGGCACCAGGATGCCTTGGCCGTTGGTGATGGGCTGGCCGGCGGCATAGACAATCGCCGCGCCCGCGGCCTGGGCGAACACCGGCGGGGAATCGCCGACCGCACCGTAATCGACGCTGCCGACATTCATCGCCTCCATCATCGGAGGGCCCGAGGAGAACTCGACCCATTTCACCGCGATACCTTGCGGAGCGAAATGTTTTTCCAAGGTCGCGCGTTGGCGCGTGATGACCAGCACGCCGGTCTTCTGGTAGCCGATACGAATTTCCTTCAGCGCGCCTTGCGCATTCGCGCGCGGTGCAAATGCAGCGGCTGCCGCAGTTCCAACGGACAATTTGAGGAAGTCCCGACGTTGCATTCCAAACTCCCGGCCAAGCACGGCCGTCATCATTCATGTTGCAAAGAATGATGGTGCGGAGCGGGAGAGGTGTCGAGACATCCGAGAAAATAGCGATGCGAGCACTGCGCGCGTGGCGCGGCGCATGATTAATCTTTCAAGCGCGCGCGATGATGCAGACGGAATTTTTCCGCACGCGAATGTGAGAGCGCGCGCAAGCCGAATGAAAACCGCGAAACAACCCCATGCACAGTAGCCCTGCACAGGAAATGGGCAGAATGCTGATTATCGGAATTCCAGTTTGACACGTCGGGCAAAACAGGAGCAAGGTGGCATGATGGCGGCGCTCGGGTGGACGGCCCCTGCCCGCCTAATGCAGCCATCGCACCGGCAAATTCTGCAAGCCTCGGAACGCCCAGCCGCCGATCCGCACGGGCTCGTCGTCGGCGATCTCGAGATGCCTGGCGCGGGCGAACAGCGTCGGCAGCGCGACATCGGCAATCATGGCGCGCGATGCCCAGGCACCGGCGCAGAAATGCGGACCGGCGCCGAAGGCAACGCTCTTCGAGGTGTCACGGCGCACGTCGAATTCGTCGGCGCGCTCGAAATGCTTCTCGTCACGGTTGGCGGAACCGAACATCAGGAACACGCGCTCGTCGGTCGCGAACGACACGTCGCGAATGGACCACGGCTTTGCAATCCGCCGCGGAGACATGCCGATCGGCGAGATCCAGCGGGCGTATTCCTCGAACGCCGCGAGCCATGTCACCTCGCCCTTGCGCACGAGATCGAGTTGCTCGGGATGCGTCAGCAGCGCCCACACCGTGCCGGCAATGGCCTTGCGCGGCTCGTTCTGGCCGCCGGAGATCGCGAGTTTGACGTTTGCGCGCACGCTCTCCATCGGCATGCCCGAAGCAAGGAGGACACCGAGAATGCTTTGGTCAGGGTTCTTGTGCATCACCGGCAGGATGTCGTCGATCGCGGCATCGATCCCCGATGTCGCGGCATTGCAGCGCGCTTCGACCGCGGGATCGCCGCCGTAATTAGCGATGCCCTCGATCATGCCCTGCGACCACGCATCCATGTCCGCAAAGCCGATATTGGTCAGCCCGGTGATCGACTTCAGGCATTCGCCGGAGAACGGCAGCGCGAAGTCGCGCATGAAATCGATCCGGCTGTCCGGCGCGATCGCATCGATGATGCGATCCGCATGCGCCTGGAACAATGCGGTCCAGTGCGCCTTCACCGTCTTCGGCGACACCGTCGGAAACATCGCGCGCCGCTCGACCTGATGCGCCTCGCCGTCCTTGCGCATCATGTTGTGACCCATCAGCCGGTTCATCAGGCCGGCGGGCTGGTGCGAGGAGAACACGTCGATCTGCTTCTCGGAGATCGAGATGTCGTCGCGGCTCGCCAGAAGCGTCGAGCCAAGCTGCGGCACGAACGCGATCGGCGCCTCCTTGCGCAGCTTTGCAAGCATCGGATAGGGGTCGGCCCAGAACGCGTTGGGGTCGATGTCGATGCGCGGCGCGGTGCTCAAGGCTGTCTCCCCGGATTTTCTCCGGCCAGACTAGCGAGCTCCACCGCCGGCGTCTGTCCCTAGCGATGGGGACGGACGGCGTCGGGTCGGGCTCGCGAGCTCCCGCGCCACTTCAACTATTGGTATTTTGGCAACACCCTCACCGGAAACCACAACTTAAAGGGTATGGCGACTTGTCGCACCCCTCCTACGCCATGTTATGGGTTCCCTCGCAAGATTTTGCTTTTTGGGGGATGGAATGCGTCGTTTCGCAGTTGTGGGAGCCGGATTACTTTCGATTACCTGGTTTACAGGAACAGCTTCGGCCGCTGATCTTGCCGCGCGTCCTTATGTCAAGGCGCCGCCTATGCAGCAGGCCGCCTATGATTGGACTGGCTTCTACATCGGTGCCAATGGCGGTTACGGCTGGGCATCCTCAAAGCTGACTGCCCCCGGAAATCCTGACACTTCTTCCAGCCCGTCGGGCGGCTTCGCCGGGGGCCAACTCGGTTACAACTGGCAGACCGGAGCTATCGTGCTCGGCGTCGAGGGCGACGGTGATTGGGCCAATATCCGCGGTTCGACAAATTGCCCCGGCGCGGCGTTTGTCTGCGCGTCGAACACCCGTGCGCTCGCAACGCTTCGTGGACGCATCGGCTGGGCGGCTGGTCCGGTGTTGCTCTACGGGACCGCCGGTGGCGCATATGCCAACGAACGCTACACGGCGTTGACGCCGGCCGGCGGCGCCTTCGTCGGCACGACCGGAGTGAATGATGCAGACCGCTGGGGATACGCCGCGGGCGCAGGTGTCGAATACGGGTTCACGCCGAACTGGAGTGCCAAGGTCGAATACATGCACTACGGCTTCGACTCGACACGTGCTCCGCAAGGCACGTTGGCTCCGGGGCCCGTTCCGGTAGATCTGCACTTGAACATCGATACCGTCAAAGTGGGCGTGAACTATCGCTGGGGTGGGCCGGTGATCGCGAAGTACTGATGTCACTGTTCGCGATTAAGCCCCGGCATTGCCGGGGCTTAATCGTTCGCGCCGAATGTGTCCGACCTACAGCCAAACCTGCCCGCAACTTCATTCGATGGACAGTCAAACGCGTCCTGAAGAGTGACGACACGGACTGACATTAAGATGGCATCAAACCAAGGTGGCTATTCCGACCAGCCCGGCAGCTCGGGTTTGTTGGGAAACCTAGTAGCGCCCTTCACCTACCTGGTGGCTGCGGTTGCGCTTGTGTGCTGGGGCGTAGCCAACTGGTTCATCTATGTGGCGAGCCTACCAGTTTGGTTTTCCCTTGCCACGGGCGCTTCCTACGTTTTGCTTGTCATCCTGGCTTTGATCGCGCTGCTCCGAAGAAAATGGCTCGCCGCATCCGTCTGCTCGCTCATCGTGCTTCTTGCCTTTCTACCGAAGCTGAATGTCGATGGGCCATTAGCGTTGATTCAAGAGACGGGATTTCGTTTGCATGCATCTCCGATTGAAGAATATCTCTCGAAATGCAAGCTGCTGACGATTTCCGTGGACAACAAGCAGCAGCGGGTTGGGCAATGCGCGAGTCTGTCCGGATTTCACCGCAGGATCGACATCATCTACGATACGTCCGGCAAGGCACTTTGGCCCGAAGAGGCAACGTCTCCGGAATTGAAAATGGCTGCCACCAAACTATTCTCGGACAAATTATTTACCGTGCGATTTCGCCGAGCGCACATATGGGG
>JAEWHT010000445.1 GCA_023387695.1 Pseudomonadota bacterium
CTCGGCGAGCGCCGAGCAGCTCTCACAGGGCGCCACCGAACAGGCGTCGTCGGCCGAGGAAGCCTCCTCGTCGATGGAAGAAATGGCCTCGAATGTGAAGCAGAATGCCGACAACGCCAACCAGACCGAAAAGATCGCGGCGCAGTCGGCCAAGGATGCGGAAGCCAGCGGCGTTGCCGTCGGCCGCGCCGTCCAGGCGATGCAGACCATCGCCGAGAAGATCACCATCGTGCAGGAGATCGCGCGTCAGACCGACCTGCTCGCCCTGAACGCTGCGGTCGAGGCTGCGCGCGCAGGCGAGCATGGCAAGGGCTTTGCGGTGGTCGCGTCCGAAGTTCGCAAGCTTGCCGAGCGCAGCCAGGCGGCCGCGGCCGATATCGGTACGCTGTCGAGCGAGACCGTGAAGGTCGCGCAGGAAGCCGGCGACATGCTGTCGAAGCTCGTGCCCGACATCAAGAAGACTGCCGAATTGGTGCAGGAGATCACCGCCGCCTGCCGTGAGCAGGATGTCGGCTCCTCGCAGATCAACCAGGCGATCCAACAGCTCGACAAGGTCGGCCAGCAGAACGCCAGCGCCTCCGAACAGGTGTCCTCGACCTCGGAAGAGCTTGCTTCTCAGGCCGAACAGCTGCAGTCCACCATCTCGTTCTTCCGCATCGAAGACGCGAGGGGCGCGAGCGCCGCGTCCGCGCCGATCGACCGTGCCGTCACCCAGCTCCGCAGCAAGGCGGGGCAGATGCAGGCAGCGGATCGCGGGGCGAAGAAGCCTGCGCCCGCTCGCAAGCCCGCGCGCGCAGCAAAGGTTGCGGGTGGCGGCGGCTTTGCCTTCGACATGCATGACGGCGAAGACGATCGCGATGCCGAGTTTCAGCGCTGACAACAAGAACCATCTGACCTGGACTTAGGAAATGGCCGCAACCTCGCAATATCTGACGCTCGGGCTAGCCGGCGAGACGTTCGGCATCAGCATCCGCAACGTGCGGGAAATCCTGGACATGCGGCCGATCTCGCGCCTGCCGCATGCGCCGACTTTCCTGCTCGGCATGATCGACGTGCGCGGTGCAGGCTACCCGATCGTTGATCTCCGGACCAAGCTCGGCCTGCCGGCCGTGGCCGCCACCGAGGCGACCCGTATCATCATCCTCGACGTGCCGATGAACGACCGCCTGGTCGGCGTCGGCTTCGTCGCCGATTGTGTGTTCGAAGTTACCGACATCGACCAGCAGGCGATCGAGCCGATCCCCGAGGTCGGCGGTAAATGGCAGTCCGATTATGCCGCCGGTATTGGCCGCAAGGGCGAGAAATTCGTCGTCATCTTCGATCTCGCCAAGTTGATGGCGAATGACGAGTTGCCAGGCTCGGCGCCGCGCGCCGCCTGAAGTCTTCAGTTTTGTGCAGCAAGCGTAAGCAACATCAATCTAGAAACCCGAGAAAAACAATGCGATTCAACGTCAAAGCCAAGCTTGCCAGCGCCTTCGGTGTCGTTATCCTGCTCTTCATCGTTGCCGGCGCCGTCAGCTATTTGAAGCTCACCGAAATGTCCGCGACCGCCGACAACCTCGTCGAGCGTTCAGGGCGCATGGAGAAGGCGTCGGAGCTGAGGGAAGGCATCCTCCAGCAGGTTCGCTCCGAGAAGAATTCGATTCTGGCAACCGAGGCGGACTACGACCAGTTCATCGCCGATATGGCGAAGACGCGCGAGCAGGTCGCCAAGACGAAGGAAGAGATCTACGCGGCCGCGACCGAAGCCGGTCGCAAATACCTCGACGGCTTCGCGGCGTCCTACGCCAAGATGAACGCCTACCAGGATGAGACGGTCAAGATTGCGAAGACCGACAAGGTCAAGGCGACCGAGCGTTCGATGCACGAGGGCCGCAAGGTCGTCATCGACGCGCTCGACTCGGCTAATGCATATGTCATCTATCTGAAGAAGGCGATGTCTGATCGGGCCGCGCAGGCCAAGGACGACGGAAACCGCGCGCAGCTCACGCTGATGGCGTTGGTGATCGTGTCGTTGCTTGTCGCCGCCGGCGGCGCCACCTGGATTGCCCTCAATATCAGTCGTTCGCTGTCCAAGGCCGTCGGTCTTGCCGACGCGGTCGCGATCGGCGACCTCAGCCAGAAGATCGACGTCTCCAGCAATGACGAAATCGGCGATCTCATCAAGTCATTGAATGCGATGACTGTGAACCTGAATGCCACTGCGGGGCTCGCGAACCAGATCGCGCAGGGTGACCTCACCGTGGAAGCCAAGGCGCTGTCCGACAAGGACACCCTCGGCCTCGCGCTCGAGCGCATGGTGGAGAAGCTCCGCCAGATCGTGTCGGAAGCCCTGACCGCGGCGCAGAACGTCTCCGCCGGAAGCCAGGAGCTCTCTGCCAGCGCCGAGCAGCTTTCGCAAGGCGCGACCGAGCAGGCCTCGTCGGCTGAGGAAGCCTCCTCGTCGATGGAGGAAATGGCCTCGAACGTGAAGCAGAATGCCGACAACGCCAACCAGACCGAGAAGATTGCCGCGCAGTCGGCCAAGGATGCGGAAGCCAGTGGTGCCGCGGTCGGTCGCGCCGTCAACGCAATGCAGACGATCGCCGAGAAGATCACCATCGTGCAGGAGATTGCGCGCCAAACCGACCTGCTCGCGCTCAACGCAGCAGTCGAGGCGGCCCGCGCCGGTGAGCACGGCAAGGGCTTTGCCGTTGTGGCCTCGGAAGTCCGCAAGCTCGCCGAGCGCAGCCAGGCGGCTGCGGCCGAAATCGGCACGCTCTCGGCCGAAACCGTCAAGGTGGCGCAGGAAGCAGGCTCCATGCTGTCCAAGCTGGTTCCCGACATCAAGAAGACGGCAGAACTCGTCGAGGAGATCACTGCGGCCTGCCGTGAGCAGGACGTCGGCTCCTCGCAGATCAACCAGGCCATCCAGCAGCTCGACAAGGTCGGTCAGCAGAACGCCAGCGCCTCCGAGCAGGTGTCCTCGACCTCCGAAGAACTGGCTTCGCAGGCCGAGCAGCTTCAGTCGACGATCGCCTATTTCCGCATCGACCACGGCAACAAGAGCCAGGCGCCGGCGCCGATCGACCGGGCCGTCAATCAGTTGCGTGCCAAAGCTGCGACCATGGCGGCGGCTGAGCGTCCCGCCAAGAAACCGCAAGCCAAAGCAGCACGCGCCATGAAGGTGGCGGGTGCAGGTGGCTTTGCTTTTGACATGAACGACGGTGAGGATGATCGGGACGCCGATTTTCAGCGCTGAGGTTCTTTTCGAGGATGGGTCCGCGCTCCGAGTGCGGACCTATTCTCTGTATTTGTTGTAAACGCGTAGGATTCGAAATGGCCCGTTTGGCCCGCCATTCATTGTATGCAGGCCGTGATGGCCGGGGTAGGCAGCCATGATGCCCGCCATGCAGGATTCGGCTGTCCATCTGTCGGACCGTCATTTCCGCACCATCGCCGAACTGATCGAAGGCCAGGTCGGCATCAAGCTGCCGCAGGGCAAGCGGCTGATGCTGGAAGGGCGCCTGCACAAGCGTGTGCGCGCCTTGAACTTCTCCGACCTGAACGAATATGTCGACAACCTGTTCGAGGCTGAGCATTTCGACACCGAGCTTACTCATCTGATCGATGTGGTGACGACCAACAAGACGGATTTCTTTCGCGAGCCGCAGCATTTCACTTTCATGCGGGACATCGCAATCCCGTCTTTGCTGAAGTCGCACGGAAGCAAGAACGCGAACCTGAAATTCTGGAGCTCGGCGAGCTCCACCGGTATGGAAGCCTACACCACAGCGATGGTGCTGGACGACATGACGCGGAACGGATCCAGGTTTAAGTACCGCATTCTCGGAACCGACATCTCAACCGCGGTGCTGCGTCTCGCCAAGACGGCGATCTACACCCGCGACGTGCTGGAGCCCGTGCCGGAGCCGTTCGTGAAGCGATATTTCCTGTCGTCGCGCGACAAATCGCGCGGCGAGGTACGCGTGGTGCCTGAACTGCGGCGCGTGACGCATTTCATGCGGATGAACCTGATGGATACGTCCTATCCGGTCGATCGCGACGTCGACATGATTTTCTGCCGCAACGTGCTGATCTATTTCGACAAGCCGACGCAGCGAAAGGTCGTCGAGCAGCTTTGCAGTCATCTGCGACCTGGTGGGTATTTGCTGGTCGGGCATTCCGAGTCGATGATCCACAGCGCCGTTCCGGGTTTGAAGCAGGTCCAGCCGACTATTTTCCAGGTCTGATCGGGAGCATTTTTGACATGCCGAGGGAGAAGGTTCGCGTATTGATCGTGGACGATTCGGCGTCGGTGCGCCAAATCCTTCAGACGATCCTGAATGACGATCCTGACATCGAGGTGATGGGGACGGCGTCCGATCCGTTCGTCGCAGCAAAACGGCTGCAGGACGAGATCCCCGACGTCATGATCCTCGACCTCGAGATGCCGCGCATGGACGGTATGACATTCCTGCGCAAGATCATGGCGCAGCGGCCGATTCCGGTGATCATCTGTTCTTCGCTCACCGCGGAAGGCTCGAACGTGATGTTCGAGGCGTTCGAGGCCGGGGCCGTCGATATCGTGCCCAAGCCGAAGATCGACACACGGCAGGCGCTGCTCGAATGCTCGACGCGGCTGCGCGAGGCCGTGAAGTCGGCCGCGCGGGCGCGGGTACGACCGCGTACGGAACGGCGGGTGATCGAGAAGAAGCTCACCGCGGACGCGATCATCCCGCCGCCCGTACAGGGCAAGGTTCGGCCGACGACCGAGCGCATCGTGTGCATCGGTGCATCGACGGGTGGCACCGAGGCGCTCAACGACGTCCTCGAGATGCTGCCGGCGAACTGTCCTCCCATCCTGATCGTCCAGCACATGCCGGCGGGGTTCACGGCGGCCTTCGCCAAGCGCCTCGACGGCGTCTGCCAGATCCGCGTCAAGGAGGCTGAGGACGGCGAGGCGGTGCTGCCGGGCTGGGCCTATATCGCGCCGGGTGCCCGCCACATGCTGCTCCAGCGCATTGGTCTGCGCTACCAGGTTGCGATCAAGGACGGGCCGCCGGTGTCGCGGCATCGCCCCTCGGTCGACGTGCTGTTTCGTTCGGCCGCCCAGCATGCCGGCGCCAACGCGCTCGGGGTCATCATGACGGGCATGGGCGATGACGGTGCACGCGGCATGCTTGAGATGCGCAAGCTCGGTGCCTCGACGCGCGCGCAGGACGAAGAAAGCTGCGTGGTGTTCGGCATGCCGAAGGAAGCGATCGCCCATGGCGGCGTCGAGAAGGTGGTCTCGCTGAACCAGATCCCACGCGAGATCATGCAGTGGTATCAGGCCGGGCACGCGGCGGTGGCGGGTTGATTGCAATGACTGCTATTCCGGCCAGCAATTTGACGGATGCGATTGCAGCGGTCGAGGACGTCTCGTCGCGCATCGAGGACGTCTTTGCGCGCGTCGGTGGCGAGCTCGGTCGTGGCCACATCATCTTCAAGGAACTGAATCAGAGCCTTGCGTCACTGTCCGGCGAGCTCTCTGGCGCCCAGATCGAGGGCGCTGCGACCGCACTGCAGGAGATTGCGGCTCGGCTGAGCGAGCTGGCGCGGGCGCTCCCGGCCGAGAGCGCGCTGCTTGCGATGATTGGCAAGAGCACAACCGAGGCGTCAGCGCTGCTCAAGCCGCTGTTCAAGCATATCGGGATGATTACCATCATCGCGCGCAGTGCACGCATAGAGGCGGCATCGCTCGACGGCGATCGCGAGGGTTTTCTCGCCTTCACCCAGGAGGCTTACGACCTCGGCAAGGCCGTGCAGGGCTCGATCGAGGGCTGCGCGCGTGACCAGCAGCGCCTGTCCGAGGCGGTCGCCACTGCATCCGGCCTGCAAAAGGACTTCGAGAAGGACTACGGCGGGCAATTGGTCGCGGAGAGCACCGAACTCGGTGCGGCCTATTCCGGTCTGCGCGACCAGCGCAGCAAGAGCAGCCATCTCGCCGATCTCGCCGGTGGCAGTACGCGGAAGATCGCCGAAGCGGTCGGCGGCGCGATCATTTCGTTGCAGGCCGGCGACAGCACGCGGCAGCGCCTCGAACATGTCTGTCATGGCTTGCGCTTGTCGTCCGGCTCGGAGCCGAGCCTCGTCCCGGGACCGGTCGTGAGCGAAGATGGCGCGCATGCGATCCGCAAACTGCAGGCAGCGCAGCTCAGGGACGCCCAGCGTGAGTTCGGCGGCGACATCGCCCAGATCATCCGGGCACTGACGGCGATCCTGACTGATGCGAGCGGCGTCGTCGGTCACGGCCGCGCGCTGTTCGGGGGAGAGAGCGGCTCCTCGTCCTCGGCCCTCGACCGGATCAAGCATACGCTGGCCCAGGCCTCGACCCTGATTGCGACCTGCGAGAGCGCCGGCCGCTCGGTCGACGAGGCATTGGCCGTAGTCGAGGATACCCTGACGAAATTCCGTCAGGCCATCGCGGGTCTCGCCGAGGCCACGGTGGATATCACGCTGATCGGCATGAACGCGGGTCTCAAGGCGAGCCATCTCGGCAGCCGCGGCAGCGCGTTCGTCGTCATCGCCAACGAGCTCAAGGCGACCGCTGACCAGGTCTCGGCCGGCGCCGGACGCCTACGGCCCGTCCTCGACGGCATCGAGCAGTCCGCCAACGAGCTGAAGGAGCTCCGTGTCCAGGGCGATCCCACTCAGCTCGCCGAGCTCGAGCCGCAGATCCTGCAGGCGCTGCGTGAGGTCGAGGGCGGCAACGAGCGCCTCGGCAAGTTGATGGGCCAGCTCGTCGACGAAGGTGCGGAGTTCGAGCGCCTGATGAATTCGGCGCAAGGCCTGATGAGCGCGCTCGGTGAGTCGTCTGCGACGCTACCGACTGTCGCGGCGCGCCTCGATACGGCAAGCGCGGGAACGCATCGCGTGCTGCCGCAGGACGAGGCGTTGCTCGACGATCTCTTCGCGCGTTACACGATGGAGCGCGAGCGCGAGGTTCACCGGGAATTTCTGCAAGCCCTCGGGCTTTCGTCGACCGTGGCCGCACGCCGCCTCGAGTTGGTCGAGGCTGCGGATGACGGCATCGAATTGTTTTGAAATTGCAGCCGGTGTCATCCTCGTTTCGGCAGCAGATCGATCGAGTGTGTTTTCAGAATTTTAACCTTGTCGGCAACGCTTTCGGCTCGGTCATTGTCGCGCCGCAGAGTCCGTTGCAATTACTGATTGATTGCACGGCGAGAGATTTCCCATGCTGAGAGACGGCAAATATGCTGCCTGGTTCAGGACCCCACGCGGCGAGGGAACCGGCCTCGTCGACCTCATCGCGGGACGAATCTCCGGCCGCGACAGCTTCTTTACCTATGGCGGCTCGTATCAGGTCGATCAGCAGCGCTTCTCGGCAATGTTGACCGTGAAGCGGCACGCCGAGGGCGCGCCCGGCGTATTCGGTCTTGATGAGGTCGAGGTCAATCTGACCGGCGTGTGTAACGGGGCCGTCGCGACCTGTTTTGGAACGGCGAGGGAAGTGCCTGGGATCAAGTTCGAGTGCACGCTGATCTACAGCCAGGACGATGCGCCGGCAGTCGACATCAAATGTGCGGTCGTGCAGCTCAATGTCGACAAATTGCCGAAAGGCCTCGATAGCCGTTCGCGGCCACGGCCTCCGGTCGGGCATTGAGCCGAGACTTCTGCATCAGCCTAAGGTGTCGAGCTGAGGCCGATCCGGGTCTGCTGATAACCGCGATCGAGGATGTCTTGCCACCACGCTCGATTGTCGCAGAACCAGCGAACGGTCTTGGCAAGTCCGCTGTCGAATGTTTCGCGCGGCCGCCATCCGAGTTCGCGTTCGATCTTGCCGGGATCTATGGCGTACCGACGGTCGTGGCCGGGACGATCGGTGACGAATCTAATGAGCTCGCGGCGCGACCCCGTGATGCTCGGTGAGATTTCGTCGAGCAAATCGCAGACACGCGTCACGACGTCGAGATTGCTATGCTCGCAGCGTGCGCCGATGTTGTAGGTCTCGCCGATCTTGCCGTGCTCGATCACCTGCGTCAGTGCTTGCGCATGGTCGATCACATAAAGCCAGTCACGGATGTTGCCGCCATCGCCATAGACCGGCAGTGACTCGTTCGCCAGACCGCGAATGATCATGTGCGGGATCAGCTTCTCGGGAAAATGGTAGGGCCCGTAATTGTTCGAGCAGTTGGTCACCATGGTGGGGAGCTGGTAGGTTTCCCGCCAGGCACGAACGAGATGGTCGGACGACGCCTTGCTTGCAGAATAGGGTGAATTCGGCGCATAGGCGGTTTTCTCGCTGAACAGGCCGCTACTGCCGAGCGATCCAAATACTTCGTCGGTTGATACGTGAAGAAACCGGAAGCGCGCGCGCCTCTCTGGCGAAAGTGTCTGCCAGTGTCGCAGCGCCTCCTGAAGTAACGTGAAGGTGCCGACCACGTTGGTCTGGATGAATTCGGCTGGGCCATCTATCGAACGATCGACGTGGCTTTCCGCCGCAAGATTCATCACGGCGTCCGGCTGATATTTGTCGAACAACGCGCGCAGGCCGGTGCTGTCGCAGATGCTTTGCCTCTCAAAAGCATAATGCGGATTGCCGGTAGCCCCCGGCAGTGAGCTGAGATTGGCCGCGTAGGTCAGCTTATCGATGTTGACGACGCGCGCACCGGTGTCCGCCAGCAAATGGCGGATCACGGCCGAGCCGATGAAGCCCGCACCGCCGGTTACGAAGATAGTGATGCCGTCAAAGCGCATTCGATCTCTGCTTCGGGAGCCGCCCGGCTTGCCCTCGAACGTAGCTGCTGTTGCATTCTTTTGCGCCAGTCGCTCGAAGGCTTCAAGAGAGATAATGGACGGCACGGGGCGCGCAAGCGGGTTTGAGATGGCGCCGGCCGGGCTCGATATTTTAGCGTTGCATTGACGTTATTTCCTCGAAAAGCGCCACGGGCCTGCACCGGAAATCGTGCCTTTAGACCTCAGAACCTAGTCTGCGGCCAAACACGGGTGGTGGAAACAACATGCCTCAGATCTGGATGACATATGACGAACTCGGCACCCTCTGCGAGTGCAGCAGCAGCGAGGCGAGGTTGCGTGCCATTCATTTGTCCCTTGATCGTCGCAAGAGCCGTGACGGTACGACGCGGGTCAAACTGGATTTGGCGCTGACGGCCAAATTCTTTGCCTCCGTCCGCGAGTCTGATTTTGATCTCGATGGCGCCATCGCGGCGCTCCAGGCCACGCACCGCCAGATGGCGGACTTGCTGACGCCGAATGAGGGTTATGACAGGCGCGGGGTGGCGTAAGCCGCCGCGTGCTGTTCCAGGACGAGATCGGCTGACCCTCGTGGCGGGTCATTGAGATTCCCGCGATAGTTGTCCCGAATCAGGCATAAGTCCGCATCCGGAATTTCTGGCTGCGGCCGGTGTTCCAACCGCGTCGGGCCAAAGAGCCCGCAGGAGGGGTGTGCCATGAGGAAAGCCAACTTTTCGGTCTGCGTGACACTATTGGGGGCGGCGGCGCTGTCCGGGCTGCTGATCGCGACGGCGGCCACGGCCAACGCCGAGGTCGTGAAACTGCAAGCCGAGCTCAAGGGCAGCAATGAAGTGCCGCCAAACACCTCATCCGGGTCAGGTAAGGCAGAAGCGACCTACGACACCGACACCAAAGCCCTGACCTATACGATCACCTTTGCCGGCTTGAGCGGACCTGCGATGGGGGCCCATTTCCACGGCCCAAGCGAAGCCGGCAAAAACGCCGGCATCGCGCTGCCGTTCAAGACGGTGCAAAGCCCGATCCAGGGTAGCGCGACGCTCACTGATAATCAGGCGGCCGACTTGTTGGCAGGAAAGTGGTACGCGAACATCCACACCGCGCAGAATCCCGGTGGTGAGTTGCGCGGGCAGATGGTGAAGTAGGATCAAATCCTTCGCGGTATCGGTCATCTCGCCGATGCCGCGGTATCCGTCTTACGACGGTGGCCTGGGCAAGAAGGCCAGGATCGTCTGCGCGAGCATGACGCCCACCGTGCCCCCTGCCGCTTTCTGCAATACGTCGAGGAAGCCTGGATCCCGGTCCAGGGTAAACGCTTGCATGACCTCCAGCCCCGTGGCTACAGCGATGACCAAGAAGCAAGCCAGCGCGAACCGTCCGGGCAACAGGAAGCTGAGCAGAAAGCCGAGCAGCCCATAGGCGCTGAAGCGCTCAATCACGACGACCCAGTAGGCTTCGCTGTGGCCGATGAGCGTCGGACGTCCCGCCATCCGCGTCAGCGTGGCGTAGGCGATAAGCGCAAGGCAGATGCCCGCGGCCAAAAGGAAGTGATTTCGGCGCATGGCTACCAACATAGCGCCTTAGCCGATCTTCTGCTTTGAAAGCCGCAAATATCGTTAAGGTCCAGTCCAAGGTCAGGCCGGCACAGGATTGTTTCAAGCCGAGACGCTTTGTCGCGACCTCAGGCCACCAGCGCTGAATCGTCGGCAACAGCTTCGTCCGACCGCGCAGCGTGGCGCTTCTCGATCAGTTCGCTGAACCTGGCGAAAGGTAGCGGCGCTGCGACGAGATAACCTTGTCCCTCTTCGACGCCGGATGAGAGCAGCGCCCGGCGCTGGTCTTCCGTCTCGATGCCCTCGGCGACGACGCTCATGTGAAGGTCTTTCGCGAGCGCCACAAGCATCTCCACGATCGTCGTCGTGGAAGCGTCCACCGTGATCGTGTCGACGAAGAACTTGTCGATCTTGATTGTGTTGGCGCCCAATCCCTTCAGCCGCGACAGTCCGCTGTGGCCGACGCCGACGTCGTCGATGGCGACGCGGAAGCCATGGTCCCGAAGCTCGGCGACGATTGCTGCGGCGTGCGCGAGATCATCGAGCTCGTCACGCTCGGTGATTTCGACCACGATCTGGCGGGCAGATACCTTTGCCGTCAACACCGTGCGGCGAAGCGTTTCGACGAAGCCTGCGCTCAGGAGGTGCTTGGGCACGATGTTCACGGACAGCTTGAAATTCTTGTCGGCCTTCAGCAATGGCTTCAGTTCGGAAAGTGCCAGTTCCAAAATCTGCCAGGTCATGACCTGGATGCGTCCACTGGATTCAGCGAGCGGAATGAAGTTCATCGGCGGTATGACCGAGCCGTCCTGACGCAGCCAGCGGGTCAGGATTTCACAGCCTTTGATCTGGCCCGTCGAGAGGTCGAAGATCGGCTGGTAGTACGGTTTGAATTCGCGAGCGGCCAGTCCCCGATCGAGGTCGGCGACAGGACCTTCCATCCTGCGGCTGCGTGCCAGCAGGACGCCAAAGAGTGCGCCAAGTGCAAGGGAAACGCCGAGTGCCGGCCAGTATGCTTCATTGTTCCAGCTCGCGAGGACCGCGCGCTCGAGCCGGATCGTCGCATGAAGCGGAAGGCGTGCGGAATTCCTGTCAAAGCTGATCGACGCTTGCAGGGGTCTGTCGGCATCCACCTGGAATTCGCCGAGCTTCTCGCCGTTGCTCAATCCGAGGATGACCTCGCTGCGCGCGCGCAGCTCGGCCGGCATGAGGTCGAACAGGTTTGCATTGATGCCGACAATGGCGACGAGGGCGGAGCTGTCGTTGATGTCTCTCAGCACGCCCAACGCGTCGCCGCCGAACTGCTCCACGCGAAACAAAGACAGCTGTTTGTCGTGCGAGGGGAGCATATCGCGGCGGTCCACCCATCCCTTGTCGAACTCGAGCGTTTCGGAATAGGCCGAACAGATGACCGATCCGTCGGGATTGACCAGGCGGACGTCCTTGATGGTCGAGCGTTGGTAGACGTGGAGCCGGATGGCCTGCAGTGCCGCGGGCGCACAGCTTGCGAGATCGCGCCTTGCGAGTTCGTCGAGGCTAGCTGCGGCAAAATCGACCGCAAATTCGGCGCGCCGCAGAACAACCTCGGTCAATTCATCGAGCTGATGTGCCTGCTGGTGGCGGATAATGCCTTCCGCTGCGAAATGCCCGCCCAACCCAAACGCCATCGTGCTCGCAAGCACGAGCGCCGCAAACGCGAAGGTCGGTCGCTGTAGTCTCATCCTGCCCGAGCGGAAATGGAGGGGCGCTTCCTGCAGATCCTAGTCAGTACGGGCTAAGATAGGGTTTAATTAGCCGACCTTGACGCGGCGCTGGACCCACCGGGTCTTGCCTGTTTCGTGCCTATTCGGTGGGCGGCGGGGTCCGGAAGCGAGGGAAGCCGGTCGGGGGCAGGGCGATGTGCGCAGCCGAGGATTTTGAGCCTCGAGCCCCATGGCCGAATTTGGAGGGGAAGTCATGGGGCGGTCGATCGGGAAGATCCGGACGTTAGGGATGGTGCTGATGGTCGTGGTCGCCGGCAATGCGTCAGCTTCAGCCCAGGGAACCAAGGATCGGAACTCTGGCACCCAAACCAGTTCCTCGGTCCGAGGTGGCGTCGGCACGAACTCCAGTCCGGATAGCATGGGGGGCGCCTTCAAGGGCACGGGTACGCCTACCTACGGCACCAGCTCCGGTATGGGCTCCGCCAAGAAGTCGCGGCACTGAGAGACGCTTGCGAAAGAAACCTTGCAACCTCAAGCAATTGAGAGCGCTTGTGGCCCCAATTGGGGCGTCATCGCCTCAGGTAACCAGGAGCGAGAGAGCCACTCAGGTTTCTTACCTGGGGTGGAAGGCGCGTCGCCCGTAGTCGCAAGACCACAAAGGCGATGTTGACCGCCAACCAAACGAGCATGACGGCAATGGCAAGATGCAGCACGGCCTGACCTCAACTGGGACGTCTCAGTCAAAACCCCGACATGCTGTCTATGTTCCCGGCGGATGAGTCGGAAATCGGCTGCGCGGCTCGATGCGGCTTGATGGGTAAACTGCCATGACACTGTGAGCCATGGCATCATAATGCGCGCCAGCAAAGGAGACCTCTCTGGATGGTCCGAGACCTGCCTCAAATTCTGAAGGTCGAACGCACGAAAGTTTCGCCCTGGCTCGAGGTCATCGCTCGGGACGTGCGTTTCTCACGCGAAGCGGCCGCGGAGACCCATTACGCAATTGCGCAACCTGACTACGTGACCGTCCTGGCCATGACACCCGAACAGCAAATTCTTCTGGTGCGCCAATATCGCCCGGCGATCGAGCGCTTCTCACTGGAGTTGCCCGCGGGAATGGTCGATCCGGGCGAGGATCCGAAGGAGACGGCTGTGCGCGAACTTCTGGAAGAGACCGGCTATCCCACGACCAGCATCGAGCGCCTCGGCCAATCCGCGACCTGCGCGAGCAGGATCAGCAATGCCATGCATTCATTCTTCATCAGGACCGGCGATCGCACGACTGACTTTGTCAAAGAGCCCGGTGTCGAGGTCATTCCGGTCTCGCAAAGCGAGCTTCGCAGTCTGGTCTTGTCAGGGGAGTTTGGCGAACAGACTCATTTGGGTGTGCTGACCCAAGCGTCTGCGAGAGGACTTTTGAGTCTCTAGCCTCACACGCGCGAAGACTAGCTCTTCTTGCCCGTCTTCGACTTCAACGACAGGCCAAGCCGCATCGCCATGCGCTTGATCGCGTCAGGCGATCGCCCGAGTTGCTTCGCTGCGTCTTCCAGCGACGTCGAAGACTTGGCCAGCTCCATGAGCCGGCGGTCTTCTTTGAACGACCAGGGCTTCCGCGCCATAACCGAAAAATTCCTCTTCGCATCGACATAACGACAAAGCCGCCAAGCGGACCCATGTTCGCTCAGCGGCTTTGCTTGGGTGGGGCCGGGCCTTGGGGAAGCCCGGTGCGAAGATGGATATGCGATCAGGAAAAGCGCGCAACAAACAACCCGAATTAAGCTAACTGGGAAACCTTACCTCGATGAAATCAGCGCGTAACGCTCCGTATAACCACGGGATTTCAGCCGAGATTGATCAGCGCGTTCCAACAACAACGATCGAAAATGCTTTGCCGCACCAAAGTGCATCGTTGTAGGAGGTTCTTAAAAAACGAAATTGACCTTGCGTAACGTTTGCTGCTGCTCTTTGTCGCGATCCATCCGGGGCGCAAGGTGTTGCACAAATTTCATCGTCGTCTGACAAAAGTTTCAGCGATGTCGATCTTGAAGTCGACACAACTGCACGATGAGATGCGGTGGGAGGAACGTTCCGAGACCAAAGGAACTTTCCAATGATAGCAGTTCTGGTTTTGTCATCGATCTTTGGGATCGGATTTGGCTGTGGCTATGGCGTTCGCGCGTGGAGATCTCACAAGAGATCGGCGCGGTATCGTCTCTATGCGCCCTATACACCAGCCTCATCGGGGGCCGGTCGAGGCCTGCCGCCTTCGTGAGCGCATCGACAACTAACCATCGGCGGTTAGGTTAATTTGTCGCCGTTCTTGAACGCCGGTGAGACGGGCCCTAAGAGTTTGGCGGTCTACTGTCGTGTCAGATCGCCCGAAATTGCGGGGCGTGCGTGAGGAAGCGTAGATGGCGTATCTGGTTGCGTTTTTGGGCGTGACGTTTGGCTTACTTATTTTGACGGTTTTTGTTCGGACCTATACCCGACGGCTTGAAAGTTATTCTGGCCCCTGGATCCTCGGTGAGGGGCATCGCCATGACTGAACAAGAGCGCCATGCGCCGCGGAGGTATTTCGTCGATGCGCAAGGCCATCGCGTTCTGATTGGCCTTTCGCTGGATGAGACCGCTGAATTCGAAACGTTGGATCTTCCGTCGATAGAGATTGGTGGCCCCTCCATGACAGTGGGCGCTGGCGCCGTTGGCGAGCGGGAGGTTCGATGGCTCGAGCTTTACGACAAGCATGATGTTGCCTGGCGGAGCTGGATTGCACGGAGCAGGACCGAAGAAGCGCAGGCTTCAAGCTTTATTAACTATATCTGACCGAAGGTGGCGACCCAGAATTCAAACGTGGGATGGCCCAGATGTTTCAGCTGTTCCTGAGAGCGCGTGCGCACAATCTGCTCAATCCACGGCGTGAGGATAAGGGCTTCAAGGCCCGCTCGGCCGAGCGCGACGCCGAGACCGACCGCGTCAGGATCGATGGGATCATGGCCGCCCTCGATACCGCCCTCCAGGCGGCGGAGAGGGAGCAGGCCGGCCTCAATCGGCGTGTCGATGACGCTCTTGCGCGCGCGTCGGTCACCTTTGGTAACGGCACCGATGAATATCTGGAGCGCGAGCCTCTGGACAATCATCATCAGGACCTTTTCGCCGCCGATATTTCGAACGGTCAGCGCCGCCTCAAGGAGCTGACCAGCACGATCGCGCACCTGAAATTCGTCAAGGCGGCAATGCTCACCCGCTTCCCCGATTTTAAGCCGCCGCAGCTCAACAGCTAGTCGCCACTTGATTCACATTCTGTGCTGCTTTGTCGTTTGGCGTTTCGACCACTTTTGATATGGTCCGCCACGCATTGGTGGGATCAGAGGAGTGAGTAAGGTGCCTGTCAGACATATGCCAAGGTTGCTGGGACTAGCATGCTTGTTCGCGCTGGCTGCTCCTATGACTGCGTCAGCCATCACCGCAGACGTGGCGCGCACATGCAACGCGGCAGTCGCCAAGGCTTTTCCTCCGAAGCAACCCGGCAATCCTGCTGCCGGCAGCGCCAATGGCTCTGCCAAAGAGCAGCGTGACTATTTCAGCAAGTGTGTCGCGAACAACGGCAAGGTTGACGATCCGCCGGCCGATGCACCCAAAGACGGCAAAGCCAAGAATTAGATAGGCCGCGCGACAAGCTGGTCTGGAACGTCCGCCGCGCTCAACGCGGCGGAGGGCATGGGGAATAGAACGCACCGTTTGTCGCGTTGATGCGCTCGACGCACTGATTGGGATCGGTGACGGTGCCCGCGACCGTGAAGTCGTAGCCCATGCCCTTGACCACGACGATGTAGCGACCCGGGGCGAGCGTGAAGCCCTCCTGTTCCGGCTGCAGCAACAGCATTCTTGGCTGGTCCTCAACAGGCCCCACTTTGTAAGGGAAAGACATGCTGCGGATCACCCAGGAGTCGCCGGCGCTCACCATGGCGGCCTTCCCGTTGGCATCGACGCCCATTGCGCGGGAGACCTTGGCGACGACGCGAACCTCGGTCGTGCTTGCATCCATCCCGCCGTCGGGACGGAAGACGATGAATTTGACATCCCCGTTGGTCAGCGTGGTGGCACTCGGCGTGTTGATCGCGGCCGAGATTGCGACGCGCTTATCCGGGATCTTCCCCGGGACCGACTTCAGTTCCTGCAACTGGCCGTCATTCAGGCTGTAGACCCCGAACGTGGTCGGCAAGGGCATCGAGGGCTGTGCAGGCGGCGCCGGTTCTTTTGGAGATGTCTTGTCCGCTAGTCGGTCGGCAGTTTCGCCTTCCGGCGGAGCCGGAGCCGCCGTCGGAGAAGGCCTGGGATTCCTGGGTGCACGCAGAGATGCTGCGAGCCTGGATGTCACGAGCTGCGACAGCTCAGTCAGTCGCATCTTCATCCCCGGCAAATAAACCGCTCCGACCCCAGCGGCCGCAATCAGCAAGAGCAGAACGGCCAACCGAATGATGGATGTGAAGGCCCCGCTTCGCTTGGGACGATCCGGGGATTTGGGTGGTGCGACAGGACGGCGCGGTGGTTCTACCGGCCTAGTAACGGAAGCCACGGTCGAAACAGGAGGCGCCGCCGGAATGGGTGGCGGCGAGGGGGAAGCGACAGTAGGAGTAGCGATAGATGGAGGAATAGCAGGGGCTGCTTCCGAGACCTTTTGCGGCGTTGCTGCAACTTGCGGCGTCGCTGCGGCGCGTTTGAAGGAGCGCTCAACCTCTTCGATCGCGCGTTCGAGGATTTGCTGGATGTCACGGGATTCCCGCGCTTCGGCGTGGGTAAATTGTTCCTGGAGCTTGATGCGGGCCAGCTCGTAGACGATCTCCCGCATCTGCTTGGGATCGTCTGACAGGCCACGGATCCGATCCGACAGAAGACGGACAAACCCGGCCTTGATCTCTCGTGTCGTGGCGGCGTTGGCCGCTGTGTCGCCGGGATCGGTCATGAAGGCCGATCAGGTAACCCGGATGAGGCTGTTTCGCCAGAATTTTCGACGTTAGACCTCTCCCCCGGAGCGGGTCCCCGCGCGGTCAACCTTGCGAGAGCCCTCTACATCTCGCCCTAAGGTGCTTGCTTTTGGGCTAAAACCTGTGACATTTCGGCGAGATCCTCATTCGGGTGTTTGATCATGCGCAGCGGTTTAATGGCACTTACGTTTTTGGCCCTTTTGGCGCAGCCTTCCTTTGCGCAAGGGGTCAAGGACAAGGCTAACCTGACCAGCACCAGCATTGTCACGACGACAACCACAAAGAAGACCCAGACCACCGAGGCATCTCGCCCCACGGCGATCCGGAATCTGGCACCGGGCACTCTGCCCAGCGGGACATCGGCCCAGGGCGTTTGGAGAGATGGCAAGCTCGTTGCCGTGCCCCGGCAATAGCCCCAAGGAACCGTGAGCAACCGTGAAGGAACGGTGATCGCCTCCCTGACGTTTTGGATCGGGAGATATCGCATGCAACGTTTAGCTTTGATCGCGGTCGCGCTGTTCATGCCCGCCGCCGGCTGGGCCCAGGGGGTCAACGACCCGTCGTCGCCCAACCACAATGTGACGATCGTCAATCCGTCGCAGCCCTCTCCGACCACGGCGACGCCGAATATCCCGAGCACGATTCAGCCGCCGATTACCCGAGGCGGGCGCGCCCAGCCGTATGTCGGGAACAGAACGCCGACTAGCGGCTCAAGCCGGCGTTAGCCCGCAACCCAAAGCGGCTTTGGCGCGGAAGGGGGGCAACGAAAGGGCTATTGCGGGTTGACCTCAACCTCGAGCGTCGAGGTGCCGGCATCGTGCCGGTTCTTGCCCGAGATCAGAAGCGTGAATTTATCGGCTTTTCGCTGGTCGGATTTGGTCGAATAGCGAAAGCCGGACCCGACCACCGCCAATTCGCCGGCCGATGGCCCGTTCACGACCGACACGTTGAAGATCTGCATGTACGACCAACGCAGGCCCTGGATGCATTCGGCCCCAGGTTCAATGGTCATCGTCCATTTCACGGTGTCTTCCGACAGAGCGAAGGGTGTGCGGTCCTTAATGCAGAGCGGGCTTGCCTCGGCCGTCGTGCCAGGCAGAGCTGCGACACCGAAAGCGACTAGTAGCAATGATATCCGAAGCATTCCCGGTGGCTCCATCTGCAGCTCACCAAGGCTAGCATCAATGACCTAACGGGATATTAGACACCGAGCGCTGAACTGGGAGCGCTTCGCCGCTGCTATTGCCCGCGCGGCGTCATCCCGCCACCGGTTGGGAAATTACTGGACTTGAGGGTCATACCGCTCACGCGGAAGCGGACGTTACCGGTCAGATAGAGGTAGTCTGAGGTGTCACTTCCCACCGTCCGGACCTCGACATAGGTCAGGGTCATCGAACCTACGCTCGGCGTAACCTGGGTGACGTCGACGAACCGGGCTCCGGGAAAGAGCTTCTGGTCCAAGCCGTAGAAGATTTTCTCACGTTCCGACCACAACACGAAGTGACCGCCGGCCTTCTGGTCCACGGCTTCGTACTGCGTGTGGATCACCTGCGGATATTCGATCTGGCCGGCCGTGACGGGCTGGATCGCAAGGAGAGCGGCCGCTGCCGAAAGTGCGATGATGCTGCGAAACAAAGGCTAAAACCTCACGCGCGAAAGGCCGCAGGTTGCCTGCAAATTCGATTTCTGGCAATCGGCAAGGGTGTAAGATCGCAACAGGTTAAGATCAGTTCCCTTTTGTGATCAGTCCTTTGGAGGCATCACGGTGCATCCCCTTTGGCGTCATCTCGCGTCACACGGTGGCGCGCTCCGCAGCGTTTTGCTTGCTGCCATCGTCGGGACATCAGGCGTTCTCGGTGCTCTCCTTGTTGTTCCCACGCCTTGCCTGGCGCAAGACGAACCGGAGCCAACCATCAACGATTATCTTCCACCGAGCGAGCCGGAGCCAACGCGCGATCAATGGCGGCAGCGGATCGATGACGCCAGGCAGCGTGCCAAGGAAGCCTCGCGCGAACGGCGCGAGCACCCTGAACTCTACAAGCCTGTCCCGGAAGATCCTGACCTTGTCGCGACCGAACGCATTCTCAATGACGAAAGTCTTCAGCGGGGCGACATCGTCACCACGAAAAAGGGCATGTTCGTCTACCAGGGACAGACCGACCAGCCGCGTCGCAAGGAGGACTTCGTGCCCGTTGCCCCGAAACCTGGGCGCTGAGGGGCCGCGATCTTATCCACGCGCGCTGGCGTTAGTACCGGAGCAAGATGTCCTTGAACTTGGGATCGATCATCTGTGCGGACTCCATCAAGAGCGATTTGCCCTGAGGGGTTGCCTGGACGTAAGCGGCAATCAAAAGTGGGGCGTAGCGCGCGCGATTGGCGAGCGCCGAGCGGATATCGGATTGCGCGAGCAGCCTGATTTCCTCGTCGGCTGCAGCCACGCTCGATGTCACCGTCTGGACGCGCGAAAACGCAACATCAATCGGCACTGCGCCGGTCAGGTACGACATTTTCAGGGAAGGCGTTGTCGGCTCCCCCAGTTGCGCCTTGAGCGTACCAAGCGTGAGCCACAATGCGGGACGGATCGGCGAGACCTTCAGCGCAGACACAACGGCATCCTGAGCCGCCTTGTTCTCTTCGGTTCTTTTGGTCGCATCGGATGCCGGGCGATGAAGAACGTTCGCAGCCTTTGCGGAGGCGCGATTTGCAAGCAGGTCACCGTCGAAGGAGAAGAGGGCTGCAAAGCCTGCGGTCGTCAGATTGGCGTTGTCAGGCGGAAACACGCCCGAGAACAAATCCCCGGCGCGAAAGTCCGGTCGCACGAGATCGCTGAAGAAGGTCAAGCCCGCATAGAGCGCCAGGACAAGCGCGGTGCAGATACCGATGATACGAAGCGGGACAATGCGGTTCACAATCGAATCCGGACAAACAGGTAAAACGGGCGACACCGAAAGGCCGAACCAACGGCGCGGCAACTATACTTAAATTGCCATTAGACTATCGCCCTGGATGGTCAGCAGGGTCAAGTTGCCGGTCGCGTAGGCGCCGGTGTCGATATTGATGCGGTTCGGGCGGATGTCTGGCGTGCTGACCGGTGTATGGCCATGGACGACGTATTTGCCGAAGCGTCGCTCGGATTCGAGGAACTCCTCGCGGATCCAAAGCAGATCCTCGTCCTTCTGGCGGTCGAGGGCGACGCCTGGCTTCACGCCGGCGTGGACGAAGAAGAAGTCGCCGCACGTGAAGGACGAACGCAACTGCTGAAGGAAGGCGATGTGCTCGGGCGGGATCGCGCGGTTCAAGGCTTCGATCAATTCGGCCTGTTGTTCCGCTGTAGGGTTCATCGTCGGCGTGATGCCGTAGGAGACCAGCGTCAGCAGCCCGCCATAGTGGCGCCACTCCTGCAGGCGCGCGGGATCCTTGAGAACCTCCAGCAGGAAGACCTCG
>JAEWHT010000290.1 GCA_023387695.1 Pseudomonadota bacterium
GATGACGAAGTGGTCCAGTCGGCGCGGCATGAGAACTCTCCTCGAGATGCGAGCCGACCGTAGCCGCCGAGTTCGCGCCGGCGCAAACCATCTTTGCTTTGCTCCAGCGAAAGAAAATCTATTGCAAGAGGACGGCCCGTCAGTGTCAAACTGCGCCCTAATGACCTACGCCCTTCCGCCACTCAACGCGCTCCGCGCTTTTGAAGCTGCCGCGCGCCATCTCAGCTTCAAGCTGGCCGCGCACGAGCTGCACGTGACACCCGCAGCCATCGGGCAGCAGGTGAAAGCGCTGGAGGCGCGCCTCGGCGTGCAACTGTTCGAGCGGCTGCACAAGCAGCTCATTCTCACTGCGGCCGGCCAGGCCTATCTGCCCGGGGTGTCCGAAGGCTTTCGCCACATCGCGGAGGCGACCTCGCAATTGAAACCGGCAGGCTCCGTGCTGCTGCAACTGGGCGTGCATGGCAGCCTCGATCTGCGGCGCCTCGATCTGGCGACGTTTCGCGAGGGGCATGCGGAGATTGGCTTGCGCGTGCTGCAGCCCGCCGGCCTGCACGAACTGGTCGAGGGTAAGGTCGATCTCCTGATCGCCCGCGGCATCAGTCGTCACCCCGGCTATCGCTGCGATCGCGTCATCGAGGGATCCGGTCCGGGCGATTGGCTGGTCGCGCCCGAGGGCACGGCGGATTGCCCGGAGATAGTCAGTTTTCGTGAATGGCTACGCGCGCAGGCAGCCGAGAGTGCGTACGCGATCCATCGCCGTCCTCGGCTGGTCGGCGGCGTGACATGAGGCTGACCGAAGCGAGATAGATCCGTGGCGAGTCTGAGTTATTCTCCCGGCTATCTGCGGCCGATCGTTCCGCCGGCAACGGGCTCGATTGCCGGAGGATTCCATCGTCCGTCGATCGCCTGCGGCTTCGGTCCATAAAGACGCAGGGTCAATCCAAGTTTTCCGCTCTTCGGCGCCGGCAGCCAGTTCGCCTCCTTGTCGGCTCCCGGGGACTCGTTCTGGATGTAGAGGTCGAGCGAGCCGTTGGTGTTGTATGCGAGCGCGTCGCGGTCGCCGATGGCAAAGCGGTTGAGCGGATTTGCGACCTGGTAGCCCTCTTCGTCGTACATCGTCAGCGACCAGAAGGCGCCGACCGGTGGCAGTTCGTCCTTGTTGAAGTGCAGCACGTACTTGTTCTCCGCCATCACTGGCTTGCCGGCGGCATCGGCAAAATTCAGCGGATAGATCGCATCGTCCGGTTGATTGGCCCCGAGGCCGCCGAGCGCAACGATCGCGCGCTTGAGATAGAAGTCGCCGTACACGCCCATCGTGTCGGTGTTCATCTGCCAGCCATTGACGACGCGGGCCAATGTTGGCGCCTTGTCGTGCATCAGTTTCAAGCCCGCCGCAGCGCCTTGCGCAAGAACGTCGGTGCTGGTCTTGGTGCTGTCGAACGTCCCGGGCTCGATCCCGATGCGCTTCATGCGCGCGAGAGTGGACCAGTCCGTCGCATGCGGCGGATTCTGCTTCATCAACGCGGCGGCGTATTTGAAGAACTCCGGTGCCGGCATCTGGGCAACCATCCTCAACGGCTCGGTCTTGGTGTCGACCGAGGGATCGATTTTCTGCTCGACCTTTGCTGCTGTTTTCCCCCAACCGGCCAGGGGCGTGATCTTGTAACCGTCCTGAATCTTGTGGACCGCCTCGTAGTCCTTCACGCCGTTGGTCTGGGTGCGGCCAATGATCCAGACATGGGATGTCGGCGCGTTGATGCGTTCGACATCCGCTGGCAGCGTTCCGCTCCAGCCGGGCGGCACGAGGGCAAAGCTGGCCGCGCCGGTGCCGTTCGTTCGTTTGCCCGGGACGGCGAAGACATCGGTCCACATGTCGAGCATCGGCAGCAGGAAGTAGCGCCCGCCGGTATCCGCCGTCGAGACGACCATGGGACCGCCGGTCAGATCAAGCCAGGCGCTGGAATAGAGCGTATCGAAGTTCGGGCGCACCACGGCCCGCATGTCCGCTGGAGGAAACGTGCGAACGTGCGTAAAGGCGTTGGCAGGCCCGCCAATCGGATTGGTCTTGGGGTCGAGATTGGTGAGCTGCTTGCGCGTCAGGTCCATCAGGACGAGCGGATAAAGATAGACGTAGGCTTCCTGCGCGATGGTTTGCGCTTCCTCGGCGGACGTTGGTTGGACCGCCGGGGAGGCGCTTTGCGCCAGCACGGCGCTGACCGATGATACCAGGGCAATGGCTGCCAGGAAGTTTCTCATGGATGACTCCTAACCGGCTGATGAAGTTCATTTGCGCTTCAGGCGCTAGGCTAGCGGCATGTCCAACGGGCGTGATGTGCAGCTTGTGCCAGAAAGGCGCCGCAACATTTGGTGCAGCAACATGGATTGGAGTTTCCGCCGGGGCGACGCATCGCCGCTTGATCCAGGTCAACGATTTACGGTTCTGGCGCAGGCGCCGATGTGCGCCGGTATGAAAAAACCCGCAGTGGATTTCTCCATGCGGGTGCGGACGCAGCCTCGATCCGGCGGCGCTTCAGGCAACCTTGCTCCGCAAAAGCGTTTCTGACGGAAGCTCGCCGAACGTGGACTTATAGAGACGGGACAACTCACCCATGTGAGCAAATCCGTTCGCTGCGGCGGCCGATGAAACGGACGTCAGCGGCAAGCCCTTCGTCAATTGCGCACGCAGGGCCCAGAGCCGCATGCCCCGCAGATAGTGATGCAGGCTGACGCCGTGAACAGTCTGAACCGCCGTTTGCAGCGTTCGCGCCGACGTCCCAACCTCCATCGCCAGATGCTCGCTGTAGAGCGGGATCGCCGGATGAGAACGCACGAATTCGTCGAGCCTCGACACGAGTTTTCGATGTCGCTCGAACGTGCCGGTGACGGCTGATCTCGTCGACCCGGAAGCGAGCACGCCGTCGAGAGCATCGACCAGCTCTCGCTGCAGCATGTCGGCCGCCGTCGCGAAGGGAAGGTCGGCCATGGGCGCCGAGGAGAGCGCGAGCACACGACGAATCGCGCATTGAAGCCGCGCAAGTTGCGCGCCATCGGCGTTCCGCAGATGCAGCCGGTCCTCTGCTTCGTCCCAGCCGCGGTTTTGCATGTCGGACGAAAAACGAATGATAGCAAAGGTGTTGGGGTGTGGTTCGCGCAAACTGAAAGGCGTCCGTCCTCTCAGCAGGCCGATTGCCGACGACTCCCAAGTTCTGGCGTTGAAGACGACGTCGGCCTGGTCGCTCATCGGCACGATGGCCGCACAACCCGGCGCACTCATCATCGCATCCAGCCCGCGCGGAGACGTCTCCTCGACAATCAAATGCATGCCGGGTAGCGCCGTGATGGCCCGATTATGCGTGTACGAACCCAGCAGAACTTGGCGCTCGATCTCCACGAACCCGATGGCGTTCAGTTCGTCGGGACTTTGGAAGCGTTGCACTTTCAAATGAGCGGATTGCTTCAGCGACGCAAGCGACATCTGTCGAGATCACCTTGAACTGTCCGATGACGGAGCCTTGTCTGCTTACAAGCACAGGCGACCGCCCGGCGGAAGAATGTCATCCAAATTCCGATAGTGATCGTAGGTAGATGATGCCTAACATATCATCAAACGATTCCTCCACGTATTTGAATGCATGCTGGGTTCGACACGTATCCCGTGCAGTGTCGTGCGCTACGCGCGGCCGGTTGCCTGAAAAGCGAGCAGCTTTGCCGAAAAGCGACAATGCCCTTTACCGTTCATTGTCCCGATCACCGTATATTCACGCTAGTGACGTTTCGTCGCAATTTTTACGTGATGTTATCGGGGTCGCAATCATGGGTCGTTTTTCACTCCGCTTGAGTCATAAGATCCTCTTGATCGGGCTCATTGGGCTTTTCGGCCTGGCGGTATTCGGCGCCATTTATCTGGTGGGCGCCGCGTCGCAGGAAGCGTCCCGTAAAATTGCGGAGGAAGCCCGCACCATATCGAACCTCAACGACAAGCTCGCGCGCGACATGCTGGACGCGCGCCGCGCAGAGAAGGATTTCATGTTGCGGAGGGACGAAGCCTCCATGAAACGCCACGCGGCCGTGAGCACCGCGATCACCGGAGAGATCGATCGGCTTGGCACGATGATCCGGACAAACGGTTTCACCGCGTTGGCTGGAAACGTCGATACGCTGGCCAAGGGTTTCGTTGAGTATCAGAAGCAGTTCAATGCAATGCAGCAGACCGAGATCAAGCTCGGTCTGAACGAGAAGCTCGGACTGAGCGGGACATTGCGCGCATCCGTGCACGACATCGAAGCGCGGCTCAAGGAAGTCGACAACCCGGTGCTGACGAGCGGCATGCTGATGATGCGTCGGCACGAGAAGGACTTCATGTTGCGTCGCGACCAGAGCTACGTCGAAGCGCTCCAGAAGAGCGCGAACGATTTTGCCAAGGCGGTCGATGCTTCCGATCTCGCCCTCGCTGCGAAGGCCGATATCGCGGCGAAGCTGAAGAGCTATCGAGGCGCCTTCGCGGCCTGGGCGGAGGGTGCTCAGGAGGCCGCGCGCACGGCTTCGGCGATGTCGAAGGAGTATGCCAGGATCGAGCCCGTCTTCGAGTCCATCGAGCAGGATATCCGCCAGCGCCACGACGCGGCCCAGGCTCAGGAGGCCGAGACGGTCGCTACCGTGAAGCGTTCCATGCTGATCGCACTGGTGTTTGCGATCGCGATCGTCCTGGGGCTGTCCCTCACGATCGCGCGCTCCGTCACCAATGCCATCGCAGCGATGGTGCAGGCCATGGTTCGGCTTGCCCGAGGCGACATGAAGGTCACGATCCCCGGGATCGGACGGCACGACGAGATCGGCGAGATGGCCGGCGCAGTCGATGTCTTCAAGACGAACATGATCGAGGCAGAGCGCATGCGCGCCGAGCAGGCGGAGACCGAGCGGCGCCAGATGGAGCAGCGCAAGGCCGACATGCACCGGCTCGCCGGCGAGTTCGAGGCCGCCGTCGGTGAAATTGTCGACACCGTTTCGTCGGCTTCGACCGAGCTCGAAGCTTCAGCCGGTACGTTGACCACGACAGCCGAGCACGCCCAGGATCTCGCGACCACCGTTGCCTCGGCTTCCGAGGAGGCATCTACCAACGTGCAATCGGTCGCCTCTGCGACCGAAGAGCTCTCATCGTCCGTGACCGAGATCAGCCGGCAGGTGCAGGCTTCGGCGCGGATGGCGTCCCAGGCGGTCGACCAGGCCAGAACGACCACGGAAAAAGTCGGCGCACTGTCCAAGGCCGCGGCCAGGATTGGCGATGTCGTCGAGCTGATCAACACCATCGCGGGTCAGACCAATCTGCTTGCGCTCAATGCCACGATCGAAGCTGCGCGCGCCGGCGAATCCGGGCGCGGGTTTGCTGTGGTCGCGTCCGAGGTGAAGGCGCTCGCGGAGCAGACGGCCAAAGCCACCGGCGAGATCGGTCTGCAGATTTCGGGCATTCAGAGTGCCACCGAGGAATCCGTGCAAGCCATCAACGCGATCTCCGGAACGATCGAGCAGCTGTCCGAGGTGTCTTCCACCATCGCCGCTGCCGTCGAGGAGCAGGGTGCGGCGACACAGGAGATCTCGCGCAACATTCAGCAGGCGGCGCAAGGCACCGAACTGGTCTCGTCGAACATCAGCGATGTCCAGCGCGGTGCGACCGAAACCGGCTCTGCCTCGACGCAGGTGCTTTCTGCCGCCCAGTCGCTGTCGATGGAAAGCAACCGGCTGCGGCGAGAGGTCGACCGCTTCCTCGTCACGGTCCGCGCAGCCTGATGGCGCCTTTCGACGTCAATCGATTAGTCGCATTTCCGAGCCGTTCAACTGGGTAGCGCCTGCCTCGGTGCGTCGAGCGGCCCGGTAACGACCTGGCGACTCTCCGTGATGCCGGTGAAACAGCTTCGAAAACGCCGCCGCCGTCTCGTAGCCGACCCGGCTCGCAATCCGGGCGATGGAGTCGTCGCTGGTTTCGAGCAGGAACGCCGCTTCCGACATCCGGCGTTCGATCACATATCGTTGCATGGACTGGCCGACAAGCTTGGTAAAGCGCGCCGAAAATGCCGATCGGCCGAGCCCGACGCGACGACCAAGATCACTCAGGCTCCAGGGCCGTTCCGGATTTTCATGAATCATCTTGAGCGCCGGTCCGATATGGGGGTCGGAAGTGGCTCCGAGCCAGCCACCTTGTCCTGGACTGAGAGACGAGATCCAGCTTCGGAGCACCTCGACAAAGAGCACTTCCGTCAGTCGTGAAAGCGCGACCCGTTGCCCGGGACGGGCAAGCGCAGACTCGCTGATCATGCGACGCAGGATTGCCTCAAGCCAACCATCGTTCGCTCCCGGCTTCAGCAAGAGCACCGGCGGAAGCAACTCCAGCACGCTGCCGAATATCGGCCGGGACACGATGAAATTGCCGCAAATCATAGTCGAGCGCGACTTTGTGCGGCCACCGTGACGAATGACACCAAACCGCGACGAAGCTCGATCGATATCCACAATTCGCAAAGGCTTGGCCAGGCGATCCGAATAAAACACATGGGGATCGCCGCGTGTGATGACGACGAAGTCGCCTTCGGCCATTTCGATGTCTTGTCCTTGCCCGAGCGAGAGGGTCGCCGAGCCCTGACTGAGATAGTGAAACAGCGCGTACGGCCGCGCCGGCAGCTCCAGATTCCAGGGATGGCCGAGGTCGAAGTGAAACAGCAGCGTCCCGCCGAGGCGAACGCGGTCGAGCACTTGGGCGAGGATGTCCATGCCGTCGAGGTTAGCTCCGTGGACGATCAGACACAACATCCGGACGATTGATCCCTATCGTCCGAAGGGGCCGCGCAATAGGTGATGCCGCGGCGGGCCGTCGTCACGTGCGGCAACCATTTCGCCGACGGCAGATGGAAGAACCGCGACCTTGCTGGAGACGCCCATCCATTCCTCCGGACTGTGTTCGTCCGACAAGCCAACAGGAAACAATCGATGCGAAGTATTCTTCTTTCAGCCGCCACTATGCTCTTGGCCGGATCGGCGTTGGTCGGCTCCGCCCAATCCGCCGAGCTGCCCAAGGGAGCAGCCCACAACATCGTGCTCGTGCACGGCGCTTTCGTGGACCAGACGAGTTGGCAGCCCGTTGCCGATATTCTCACGAAGAAGGGCTACAACGTCACCCTCGTGGAAAATCCGCTGACGTCGCTCGTCGCCGACGTCGATGCCACCAAGCAGGCGCTCGCGAAACAGGATGGCAGGACCGTTCTGGTCGGCCACTCTTGGGGCGGCGTGGTGATCACGCAAGCCGGCAACGATCCCAAGGTGTCGGCGCTGGTCTATGTTTCCGCGTTTGCGCCTGATGTCGGAGAATCCCTGGCGTCGCTGGCAAAGGCCGGTCCGCCGACCGAGGGCGGCAAGGCAATCCATCCCGACGCGACGGGCAATTTGTACATCGATCCCAAGGTGTTTCCGTCAGCCGTCGCGGCCGACCTTCCGCCGGAAATCGCGGCCCACCTGGCCAACTCCCAGTTACCGTTGAACCACGTTGCGTTCGAAGCGCCCGTCGACATTGCGGCCTGGCACGACAAGCCGAATTTCTATGTCATCAGCACGAAGGACAAAGTCCTTGCGCCGGAAGCCCAGAAATCGTTCGCGGCCAGGATCAAGGCTCAGACGACAGAAGTCGCCGGCAGCCATGCCTCGCTCGTTGTCCATGCGAAGCAAGTCGCCGAGGTCATCGAAAAGGCAGCGCTCGCGAAGTGACGGTGCCGCTCCCGGCGCGAAAGCGCCGGGAGCGCGTAAGCTCGCCGATGAAATAGGGATTGCTGCATGCACAAGATATTTATTGTCGCTCTCACGGCCTCGGTCTTTTTCACGGGACCGGTCGCGTCTGCTCCCGCTGCCGGCAGCGAGCCGCTGGATGTTGCGACCCTCAGCACGATCAAGTCGAAGTTCGGCAGGCTGATGGAGCTGGCCAACAAGCACGATTTCAAGGCGCTGCATGAGATGTTCTGGCAATCGCCCTCAACCCTGTTGGTAGCCAAGAGCGCGGATCAGTCCGAGGGAAACTGGGCCGGCTTTTGGGGTAACGAGGCTGTCGATCAAAAGCTGCATGACATCGGCAGTTCCGGTCCCGTTTTGCTTGAGCCGGACTATTCGAAGCTCAGGGTTGTCGGCCTGACGCACGACGTCGCCGAGTCCTATGTGCCGATGAACATCACGGTCTCCTATGCGGGACAGGATGGAACAGCCAAGCCGTTTCTCATGATCATCAATTGGCTTCGCATCGGGAATGACTGGAAGATTGCCTCCGAAATCATTCTGCCGGTGCCGCCGGTACCGGCTGCGAAAGGCAAAACGTGAGGCCTTAGTAACCCCAGATCGCCTTCACGCAGTTTGGGCGGAGCTGGGTCCAACCGCCCAAGGACTCAGGCTGAGGCTGATCAGGGCAATCCGCGCCGGCGCAAGGGGACTACCGCGCTTCCACGACCTCGCCATCCTCCTTCACGAACCGGCCGACGGGGTTATCGAGAAGATCTATGACCGCCTCCGAAGGCCGGCACAGTCGCGTGCCCTTTGGCGTCACTACGATCGGACGATTGATCAGGATCGGGTGCGCCAGCATCTGATCGATCAACTCGTCATCGGTCCATTTGGGATCAGCGAGCCCGAGGTCCTTGTAGGGCGTACCCTTCTCACGCAGCAAAGCGCGAACCGATGTCCCCATCTCCGCGATCATTTGCCTGAGCGTGTCGCGCGACGGCGGCGTCTTCAGATACTCGATGACGACAGGCTCGATGCCGCTCTGCCGGATCATCGCCAGCGTGTTGCGCGAGGTGCCGCAGTCGGGGTTGTGGTAGATCGTGACGCTCATCGTGTCGTCTCCGCAATTGGAACGGCGCCGCGCGCCTTGGAGGGACCAAGCAGCCAATTCATCAACAGCATGCCAGCGAATGCGCCGCAGAGCTCCGCGAGGATGAAGCCGGGGAGGTCAGTCGGGCGAATGCCGGCGAATGTGTTGGTCAGCGACCGCGCAATGGCGACCGCAGGATTGGCAAACGATGTCGAGGCCGTGAACCAGTAGGCTGCGGTGATGTAGAGGCCGACGAGCCAAGGCACCGCCGCCCGCTGAAACCGGATGCCGGCGAGGATCGTTGCGACGAGCCCGAAGGCCGCGACGGCCTCGGCGAACCATTGTGGGCCACCGGTTCGAACCTTCGTCGAAAGATCGAGCAAGGGCAGGGCGAACATCAGATGCGCGGCGATCGTACCGGCGATGCCGCCGGCGATTTGCGCGATGACGTAGAGCACAGCCTCGTTCACCGGCAGCTCGCGCTTGGCGGTGAAGACCAGCGTGACCGCCGGATTGAAATGCGCACCGGAGATAGGGCCGAGCACCGTGATCAGGACGACCAGAATGGCACCGGTCGGCAGGGTGTTGCAGAGAAGCGCAAGCGCGACGTCCTTGGTCAACGTCTCCGCCATGATGCCGGAGCCGACCACTGTCGCGACGAGAATGCCGGTGCCAAGCGCTTCGGCCGCGAGACGACGCGAAAGATCGAAATTGTTCATCAGCTTGCCTTCGGCGCGGGATGTGTCGCGCCATCGGAGCGGCCGATCTCGCGCAGCCTTGTGCCGAGCGAAAGATTGTCGATGCTCCTCAAGGGGAGATTCACGAACGTATCGATCCGGTTCTTGAGATAGCGGAACGCCGTGTTGAATGCCGCCAGCCTTTCCAGTTCCGAGCCCTCGGCAGCGGCGGGATCTTCGATGCCCCA
>JAEWHT010000075.1 GCA_023387695.1 Pseudomonadota bacterium
GCCTCAAATATTCGCGGCGAGGTCCACGACTTCGTCGAACAGCACGCCGGTCGCCTTCAGCATCTGCTCGATCTCGTCGGCCGCATCCGCAACCGTCCGCGTTGACGTGTCGATCACGAGCTCAGCAGCTTCGGGCCGTTCATAATCGTTGCCAATGCCCGTAAAGGAGGCAAGTGCGCCAGCGCGGGCTTTCTTGTAGTGGCCCTTCGGGTCGCGCTCCTCGCAGACCTCAGCGGGTGTCGCGACGTGAATTTCGCGGAAGGCCGTGTCGGCAATGCGACGCGCAGTGGCGCGGTCCTCTCGGGCCGGAGAGACCGCAGCGACGATCGCGATGTGGCCGTTGCGGGCGAGATGCGTTGCGACTTCAGCAAGCCTGCGGATGTTCTCGCTGCGATCCGCAGCAGAGAAGCCGAGATCGCTGTTGAGGCCCGCACGCACCGTGTCGCCATCGAGCAGGATCGGCGAACCGCCATTGGTGAAGAGGCGCCGCTCCAGCGCCTTCGCCAGCGTCGACTTGCCGGACGCGGGCAAGCCGGTGAGCCAGACCACGGCGCCGTTATGGCGATAGCGCGCGGAGCGCTCGTCGGGGCGCAACGCCGATTCCACCGGCACGATGTCGACCGGCACGGCGCGCTGGCCGGCGTCGACCGACAGCACCAAGCCGCCGCCGGCGATGCGTCCGGAGACCTCGATCACAAGGCGGCCGGTGCGCGGATTCTCGGTGTAGGGATCGGCGGCAATCGGATTGGACAGAGAGATATCGATTTCGCCGACATGGTTGCGGCCGATCGCCTTGTTCTCGCGGCTCTCGAGCTCGCCGGGGTCGACCGCCTTCTCGATTGCGACCACGGTGGCGCGGCTCTCCTTCGGCCCTGAGCGCACCAGGATCTGGTCGCCCTTGGCGAGCGGCTTGTCGTGAAGCCAGAAGATGCGCGCGCGTAAGCGTCGCGTCTCGCGCGGAGCGGCGCTCGTATGCGCGATGATGTCGCCGCGCTCGATGAACAATTCACGGTCGAGCGTAATGCCGACCGAGCGGCCGGCGCCTTGCCGTCCTGCGATAGGCGTCACCGGCCAGCTCTCGACCGTCCTGATCTTGGCGATCTTGCCGGCCGGCATGATCACGATCTCGTCGCCGGCAATCAGGCTGCCGGATTCGATGCGGCCGGCGACGATGCGACGGTCGTCGAACTTGTAGATCGCCTGCACCGGCAAGCGTAGCGCCAGCGCTTCCAGAGGCCGTGCCGGCTCGAGCCGGTCCAGCGCCTCGACCACCGTCGGCCCTTTGTACCAGCCGATGCGGTCGGTGCGTTCGGCAACGCCGTCACCATCGCGCGCGGAGATCGGGATGATCGCGCTCGGCGTCACACCGAGGCCGTTGAGATGGGCGGAGATCTCGTCGCTGATTTCCTTGAAACGGTCAGCAGAGAAGTCGACGCGGTCCATTTTGTTGACGACAACCGCGACCTGCTTCACGCCGAGCAGATGCAGGAGGTAGCCGTGGCGGCGGGTCTGGTCGCGCACGCCTTCCAGCGCGTCGATGATCAGCACCGCGCCGTCAGCCTGCGAAGCGCCGGTGATCATGTTGCGCAAGAATTCGGCATGGCCAGGTGCGTCGATCAGCACGATGTCGCGCGAATTGGTGCGGAAGCGGATCTGTGTCGTGTCGATGGTAATGCCCTGGTCGCGCTCGGTCTGAAGCGCGTCGAGCAGGAACGACCATTCGAACGGCATGCCGCGCCGTGCGCTGACGGCCTTGAGCATCTCGAGCTTGCCGTCGGGCAGGCTTCCGGTCTCGTGCAAGAGGCGGCCGACCAGCGTCGATTTGCCGTGATCGACATGGCCGACGATGACGATGCGGACTTGCGGTCGCGTCGTGCCGTTCGGCGTGGCGGGAGAGGTGGGAGTGACGAGCATGTTCATGACCGCGATGCGTCCTTGAATCAGAGATAGCCGGCGACGCGCAGGCGCTCGAAAGCATCCTCGGTCTCGTGGTCGAGCGCACGGCCCGCGCGCTCCGGCACCTTGGTCTGCTCGAGCTCGAGCAGGATCTCGTCGATGTTCGACGCGGTCGAGGCGACCGGATTGGTGATGTCCTGGTCGCCCAGCGAGCGGTAGCGCTTGCCGTCCTTGGCGAGATAGAGCGGGATGATCGGGATGTTCTCGCGCTTGGTGTAGGCCCAGATGTCGGCCTCGGTCCAATGCAGGATCGGATGAATGCGCAGATGCGCGCCCTGCGGCGGCGATGCGTTGAAATGATCCCAGAACTCCGGCGGCTGGTCGCGCACGTCCCAATTGCCTTCCAGGCCGCGCGGCGAGAACACGCGCTCCTTGGCACGGGTGGCTTCCTCGTCGCGGCGGATGCCGGCGATCAGGCCGTCAAAGCCGTATTTCGCGAGCGCCATCTTGAGGCCTTCGGTCTTGCGCGCGGCGGAACGGGCAGCCGGCGGCAGCGTTGGGTCGACGGCATCGATGGGCGGGCAGGGCTCGACTCGCAGATCGAGCTCCCACTCTTTTCCGTAATGATCGCGGAAGCGATACATCTCCGGAAACTTCTTGCCGGTGTCGACATGGAGCGCCGGGAACGGCAGGCGGCCGAAGAACGCCTTGCGCGCCAGCCAGATCATGACGTTGGAGTCCTTGCCGAGCGACCACAGCAGGGCGATCTTCTTGAGACGGCCGAAGGCCTCGCGGAAAATGTAGATGCTCTGCGCTTCCAACTGGTCGAGATGGTCCATGCTGGGGGCGCTCAGCTCGACGGGAATTTGCTCGGAAACGAGGGCGCGGGAGTCCCGGCCATCAGCACCAGAATTGTCCTTGAGAAGATGCATCTCTGCCACTTTGCGTTTGGAGGCGAATTTTCTATAGTTGCGGCGCAGAAGGGAAGAAAAAATTTTCTCTTTGCGCGCTCGAAACGACACATATATAGAAAATAATTCCAGTCAACCCCGGATGTGGGGGAAGCGAGTATCGTATGCGGTTCTTGCCTGTATTCCTAGATCTCAAGGCAGGTCCGGTGGTTCTCATCGGTGCGGGAGAGCTTTTGCGCGCAAAATTGCGCGTGCTCGCCGCTGCCGGTGCGCGCGTCCGCGTGCATGCGATCGACGGCAATCAGGATCTGGGTCTGAGCTCCGAGGATGCGGCGCGTGTTGAGGTCACGACGGGTGATCCACTCACGGCCGATCTTGCTGGCGTCATCGCCATCGTCTGCGCAGGCGCGGGTGATGTCGGTGTGGCGATGTCGGCGCGTGCGAAATCGCTCGGTCTGCCTGTCAACGTCATGGACGATCTCGAACATTCCAGTTTCATCTTCCCGGCCATCGTTGATCGTGGCGATGTCGTGGTCGCAGTCGGCACCGGCGGCACCTCGCCGGTGGTGGCACGGCGCGTGCGCGAGAAGATCGAGGCGCTGCTGCCCGCGCGCATCGGCGAGCTCGCCGAGTTTATCGGCGGCTTCCGAAAATCCATCAACGAGCGCATTGCAGAGTTTCCGTTGCGGCGCCGCTTCTGGGAGCGCGTCATCGATGGTCCGATCGGTGCTTCCGTGCTGGCCGGCCGCAAGGACGAGGCGGACGCGGCACTCAAGGCGATTTCCGATCCGTCCGAATTCGCGCGGGCCGACAAGCCGCAAGGCTACGTCGCATTGGTCGGCGCCGGCCCCGGCGATCCCGATCTCCTCACCATCAAGGCGCTGCGCGCGTTGCAGGACGCCGACATCGTCTTCTTCGACGAGCTGGTCTCGTCCGAGATTCTCGATCGTATCCGTCGCGACACGACGCGCGTTCCGGTCGGCCGCCGCGTCGGCAAGCCGGGCATTGGCCAGGATGCCATCAACAGGCGCATGATCGAAGCCGCGCAAGCTGGCCAGCGCGTGGTGCGGCTGAAGGGCGGCGATCCCTTCGTGTTCGGGCGCGGCGGCGAAGAGGTGGAGGCCCTGCGCGCCGCCGGTGTGGCCTATTCGATCATTCCCGGCATCACGGCAGGCCTCGGCGCCGCTGCCGATTTCGAAGTGCCGCTCACCTACCGTCACGAAGCGACCCGGATTACCTTCCTCACCGCTCACAAGGCGCGCGATGCGGAGACCGTAGACTGGTCCACGCTGACCGATACCAAAATGACGGTCGTCGTCTACATGGGCATGACCGCTGCGACCGCCGTGCGCGCGGGCCTGCTTGCCGCCGGTCGTTCGCCGGAGACGCCGGTCGGCGTGTTCGCCCGCGTGACGCGGCCGGATGCGCAAGGCGCGATCGGCACGCTGCGCGACCTGCCCGAGCTCGTGCGCCAGACCAACGGCGGTCCCGCTATCCTCATCATCGGCGACGTGGTCCGGCATGCCGGATCTCTTCTCCGCCAAGCCCCCAAGAAAAACTCAGCTCAAATCATCTCTGACCTATTGGATGCAGCCGAATGACCTCCCCGCTTGAACAGAAGAAAATCAAAATCGCCGGCCCCTCGGTCGTGACTGCCAACCGCACCTGGGACGGCATCGTTGTGTATCGCACCGCTGCCAAGAGCTGGTCTGCAGACCTCTCGGAAGCCGCGATCGTGCGCAACTCGGACGAAGCGAAAGCCTTGCTCGCGGAGTCGGTCGCCGATGACGTCGGTGCGATCGGTCCCTATATCGCCCCGGTGCAGGTTGATGCGGACGGCAAGATCGAACCCGGCAATCTGCGCGAACAGATCCGCCTCACCGGTGTGACCATCGGTCAGTCGGCCCAGGCTTAAGGCATTCGCTAATGTACGCTTACGACGAAATCGATCGCACGCTCGTCAACGAGCGGGTCTCGGAGTTCCGCGACCAGGTGAAGCGCCGCCTTTCGGGCGAGCTCACCGAGGACGAGTTCAAGATCGCGATTACCGCGTCGGA
>JAEWHT010000129.1 GCA_023387695.1 Pseudomonadota bacterium
CTCCAGGACGATCCGACCAAGAGCTCGTTCCTTTCGCCGCCCTCCCTCATTTCCGGTGGCGGCGGGCTCTGCTCGACCATGGCCGACTATCTCACCTTTTGCCGTGCACTCCTCAACGGCGGCGAGCTTGGCGGCGTCCGCCTGATCGGGCCGAAGACGCTGGCGCTGATGACGACCAACCACATTCCAGGTGGCCAGGCCCTGCCGGAAGTGTCGCGTTCGCTGTTCTCCGAGGCGACCTATAACGGCATCGGCTTCGGTCTCGGCTTTGCGGTGACAATGCGCCCCGCCGAGACGCTGATCGCCGGCAGCCCCGGTGAATATAATTGGGGCGGCGCGGCCACGACCTCGTTCTGGATCGATCCGGCCGAGGAACTGATCACGATCTTCATGACGCAGGTGCTGCCGTCGAGCGCCTACCCGCTTCGCCGTGAACTGCGCAGCATGGTCTACGCCGCGATCACCGAGAGCAATCTCTGACGCGCCTGACATTTGTTGAATCGGGCTCTGCGAACAATCGCGGAGCCCGACTGTGTTTCTGCTCAGTGCAAGTGGCCAATCAGATAGATGCCACCGCCGACGACCAGCACGGCCGGCACGGCCCACAAGATCAAGACTGGCATCTGCATCCTCCTCAGTTTGACGTGCAGACCTTGACGGTCTTCATCCCGCTCTCGGCCTCGGTGCGCGATTTGTAGATCGTGCCCGACGGGCTAACGACGGTCATGCTCGTCTCCGTCGGCTTCTTGTCGACGACCGTGCACTTCTTGGTCTTGACGTCCTGCACGACGTAGAACTCGTCGGCCGCGAACGCCGGCAGCGAAAACGCAGCAATCATCAGCGCTGCAGTTGCGATCCTCAGCTTCATTCTCTCCTCCTCCAATTGCCGGACGTTCCGCGCCCGGTCGATTTGGAAACGGGAAAAAGTAGCAATTTGTTCCTATCTGCCGCTTAGCCATCTTCTCAGTCGGACAGCGTCCGAGCCGCCAGCTATGAAAACCGTGGCGCGGTTCTGGCCCTCCCCGTATGGTCCCGTGCAAATCATGATCCGGCGCCAACGGCTCCGGAACCGGAACCCCTTGCGTTGTCAAAGCTCACCCTACCGGCCCGGCTCGCCCTCCTGGTTACGGGAACGATGTTGCCGTTGATCGTCTTTGCAGTCGGCCTCACATATTTCGACTATCGGCAGGACCGCGGTGACGCGGCGCAACGCGTGTTGGAGACCGTGCGCAGCGTCCGCTTGGTATTGGATGCGGAAATGCAGCGCATGACAGGCGGCCTTCAGGTCCTGGCTCTCACCAACTCGCTGCGTAACGGCGACTTTGAAGGCTTTCGCCGAAGCGTCGACGGGTTCCGCGAGCAATTTGGGGAAGATAGCGTCGTGTTGGTCGCTGACCAGACCGGACGACAGGTGTTTTCCTCGGTTACGACCGACACGAAGAGCCTGCCCATACGCAACAACATCGATATCGTGCAAAAGGTCTTCGCGACGAGATCGCCGCAATTTTCCAATCTGTTCATTGGCGCGGTGAAGAAACGGCTGATCATTACCGTGGAAGTCCCGGTTCTGATCAACGGAAAGGTCGCCTATGCCCTTTCATTCAGCCCGCCTGTAGCGTTGTTCCAGAAGATCATCGAGAAGCAGCGACCGGACGACAATTGGACGATTTCCATTTTCGACGGCACCGGGACCAATTTCGCGCGCTTTCCCAATCCGCAGGAGACTATCGGCAAGCAGGCATCGCCGACACTGTATTCGGCGATGTTTCAGAAAAACGAGGCAACGCTGTCGTCGGTCTCGCTCGAGGGAGTATCGCTGATAACGGCCTACACCCGCTCGACACTCACCGGCTGGACGGTGGCCGCCGGCGTCAGCGAGAGCTCGCTAATCGCACCGCTCTGGCGCAACATCGCAATCACCAGCCTGATCGGGGGCGTGCTGCTGCTGATCGGCCTCACCTTTGCCGTCAGGATGGCGACCACGATCGCGCGCGGCGAGATGCTGCACAATCTCCTGATCGAGGAACTCAACCACCGCGTCAAAAACACGCTGGCGTTGATGCAGGCGATCGCGGTGCAGACCTTTCGCAGCGCCAGCCGCGACGAGCGCACCAAGTTCGAGGGGCGCCTCGGCGCGCTTGCCGAAGCGCACAATCTACTGAGCCAGGAGAAGTGGGCCGGTTCGGAGCTGAGGGACGTGGTCGGGCGTGCGCTCCAGCCGTTCCTGCTGACAAGTCCCGATCGCATCCGGATGGCTGGCCCTGCGGTGCCGCTGTCGCCACGGCTCGCTGTTGTGCTGTCGATGATCGTGCACGAGATCGCGACCAATGCCGCGAAATACGGTGCGCTGTCCAACGAGACCGGTCGCGTCACATTGGAATGGGAAATCATCGCGGACACGCCGAAGCCGCGGCTCCGGCTGATCTGGAGCGAGATCGGCGGACCTCCGGTCACGGCGCCGGTGCAACGCGGTTTCGGCTCGCGCCTGATCGAGCGCAGCGCTCGCGACCAACTCGGCGGCGAAGCAACGGTAGATTTTCTGCCGCGCGGCGTCGTCTGCACGGTGACTTGCACGCTGGATGACACGCGGTGAACGGGGGATTTCGACAATGAAGATCACCAGGGTTCGCACCCACATCCTCGAGGCAAAGCTCTCGCAACCCTTCGCCTATTCGCGCGCCTGGTACGACACGCGCACCGCGATGCTGGTCGAGATCGAGACTGACGCCGGCCTGACCGGATGGGGCGAATGCTACGGGCCGGCGCGGATGACGGCGGCCGTCGTCAACAACATCGCATCCTGGCTGATCGGCGAGGATCCGCTGCGCACCGACGTGCTGTGGCAGATGATCTACGCAAGGCTGCGGGATCACGGCCAGAAGGGCGTCGTGATCCAGGGACTGAGCGGCATCGACATCGCGCTGTGGGACATTAAGGGCAAGCACTTTGGCGTACCCGCACATCAACTGCTCGGCGGTGCGGTGCGACAAGAGGTGCAGGCGTATGCGACCGGGCTCTATCGGCGCAAATCGGGCGATCCGCTTAAATATCTGCCGGAGGAAGCGGCCTCTTACGCAGCAGAAGGATTCCGTGCCGTGAAACTGAAGGTCGGCTTCGGTCTCGCGGAGGACGCCGCGGTCACGCGCGCCGTGCGCGAGGCGATCGGTAGCGATGTCGCGCTGATGGTCGATGCCAACCACGCCTACGATGCAGTCGCCGCGATCCGGCTCGGACGACTGATCGAGGACTACGACATCGGATGGTTCGAGGAGCCCGTGCCGCCGGAGGATGTTGCCGGCTATCGCGCGGTGAAATCCGCACTCACGATTCCAATTGCCGGCGGCGAATGCGAATTCACGCGCTTCGGTTTCCGCGACCTGTTCGCCTCGCACGCGCTCGACATCGCCCAGCCTGACACCTGTGCTGCCGGCGGCCTTACCGAATGCAAGAAAATCGCCGACATGAGCGAGGCCTTCGGCATCCGCTACAATCCGCATGTCTGGGGCACCGGGATTGCGATCGCGGCTTCGCTTCAGCTCCTTGCCGTGCTGCCGTCGCACACGCCGACGTCACTGGCGCCGCTCGAACCAATGCTCGAATTCGACCGCACCGAGCATCCAATCCGGCAAGCGATCCTGAAGGAGCCGATCGAACACATGAATGGCGTCGTTCGCGTACCCGATGCTCCCGGGCTCGGCATCGAGATCGACCGCGAGGCGCTGGCGCGCTTCGCAGTCAGCGCTTAGCCGATCGTCTGCAGCGCCGGGAACGTCTCGAGCAGCCAGATGCTGACATTGGAGACCGCACCGGTAAGGAAGCCGATGCCGGTGATCACCATCAATACGCCCATGGCGCGCTCGACATTGACGAGGTGGCCCTTCATGCGCGCAAACATCTTCGAGAACTGCTCGATCATCAGCGCCGCGATCAGGAAGGGGATGCCAAGGCCCGCGGAATAGACCGCAAGCAGCCCAGCGCCCTTCGTCACCGTCGCCTCCGCCGCAGCGATCGAGAGGATCGCGGCGAGGATCGGGCCGATGCAGGGCGTCCAGCCGAAGGCAAAGGCGAGCCCCATCACATAGGCGCCCCACAGGCCTACGGGCTTGGGCGCGGTCAGGCGGCCCTCGCGCATCAACAGGCCGATCCGCGTCAGCCCGAGGAAGTGCAGGCCCATGATGATGATGACGATGCCGGCGAGGATCGACAGCTCAGCCGACCAGGCACGGATCAACCCGCCGATCAGCGAAGCGCTGGCGCCAAGCGAAACGAACACCGTGGAGAAGCCAAGCACGAACAGCAGCGCCGCTATCATGATCGCGCGCTTGGAGGCCGTATCAGGCTCGCCGCTCTCGACATGCTCGATCGTGGCGCCGGTAAGATAGATCAGATAGGGCGGAACCAGCGGGAGGACGCAAGGCGAGAGGAAGCTGACGAGACCGGCAATCAGCGCCGCCGTAATCGAGACATTTTGCATGATGCAGTCGGAGCCATCCCGGGCCCTCGGGCTGGGCGCGGGGACTGCGCTCGGGGCCGGGGCCGAACCGGCTCTGGTGTAGCCGATGCAAGGGAATGCGCAACAGAGGCGCGATCAAACCAAGGCTCCTCCCGATGCCATCTGCGATCACAGATACGGCATCGGGACGCGCACAAAGCTCGCCAAACAGCGAGATCAGGCGGCGCGGCTACTTCACCACGCGGAGCAGCGGACGCCGGGGCTGGTCCTGCGTCTGCTTGGAGGGGGGCAACGGCTCGCTGGCAGCGCTCCGCAGCATTTCGTCGCACAGCGCCTTGAGGTCGGCACTGTCAATTCCTTTGAGCTTCATCCTGACGTCGAGGATGACGATCGAGAGCAGCTCGGCCGATTCCCGGCTGTTGCTCTCGTTAAGAACCTTGCGGCACTCCTCGAGCGTCTCGAGCACCGACTGCAATTGTTCGTCTGAATGCGGCACCGGCGTTCTTTCCGTTAATTCGGGCTACGAGACGCGCTGGAAACAATCACCCCGGCCCCCAAAGAGCGCCGAAGATAGCACGACGAGTCAGTGCCCTCGAAGACGAATTCAATGTGTTTCTGCGTCGAAACTGTGGTTCCAGACGGCATCACTCCGCGGCGCAAGTCGGAGCCGTCAAAAATCAAACGTTGAGGGCGGCGCAATTGATCCATCGCACCAGCGCGCACGAAATTTCGCACGCTACCCTCCGGTCCATTTGGACCTAGCAATCCCGCAGCCATTCCAAGGCTCGCAA
>JAEWHT010000155.1 GCA_023387695.1 Pseudomonadota bacterium
CGGTACGCCGCTGGAGAGCCATCCGACGCCATCGCCGGCCTTCATGCATGAGATCCTGCGTCCGCTCGCCGAGATGTTGCGCGACGGCGGCTTGCGCGCCACCGACATCAAGGCAGGCTGCGGCAAATGCGGCGCCTGCTCGGCCCTGTCCACTTACGAACGCGGAGCAAGCGCATGATCTTCGAGCCGTTCAAGCCGTTCGTTGCACCGGAATTCCAGGTGAAGTTCGCAACCGAAGCCTGGGAGCGCGCCGGCGCCGCAGCCCTGCGCCGCAAGGTCTTTTGCGAGGAGCAGGGCGTGTTTGCAGGCGATGATCGCGACGCGGTCGACGTTTCAGCCATTCCGCTCGTGGCGGTGTCGCTGCTCGGCGTGGCCGAGGACGAGGTCGTCGGCACCGTGCGCATTCATACCGATGAGCACGAAGCCGATGTGTGGTGGGGCTCGCGCCTGGCCGTCGAAAAGGGATATCGCCGCCTCAGCGCCGTTGGCGCCGGCCTGATCCGGCTCGCCGTGTCCTCCGCGCATGCGCGCGGTTGCCGGCGTTTCCTTGCCAATGTGCAGAGCCAGAATGCGCTCCTGTTCCAGCACATGCACTGGCATTCGCTCGGGGAGTTCGAGCTGCACGGTCGGCCACACCATCGCATGGAGGCCGATCTCGATCATTACCCGCCGTTCCCGACACCCGAAACCGGCTTCCTGTCACTGGCAAAGCTGGCGGCGTGATCATGCTGACGGACGCAGCGCTCACAGATCTTGCCGAAAAGCTGCGCCAAAGCCGCGGCATTGCTGCCAAGGCCGACATCGCGGCCGTTGCGGCTGCGCTCGACCTGTCGGGCAGCGACGCCATCGCGGTGGGGGATGATTGCGCGGCGATTCCCGAGGGCGACGGCTACACCCTGTTCGCCATCGAAGGCTTCATGAACGAGTTCGTCGCCGCCGATCCCTGGTTCGCGGGGTGGTGTGGCGCCATGGTCAACATCTCGGACGTCGTCGCAATGGGCGGACGACCCACCGCGATCGTCAACGCGATCTGGTCCAATGGAGCAGACAATGCGACGTCCATTCTCGAAGGATTGAAAGCTGCTGCGAAGACTTTTGGCGTGCCTGTTGTCGGCGGTCATAGCAATGTGCGCAGCAACCAGAGTCAGTTTTCGGTCGCGATCCTCGGTCGCGCGAAGCGGCTCCTTACCAGCTTCGATGCCAGGCCTGGCGACAAGCTCATCGCGGCGATTGATCTGCGCGGCCGGTACCGTGAACCGTTCGCAAACTGGGAGGCGGCGACCGACGCTCCTGCGGAACGGTTGCGGGGCGACCTGGAGATTCTCCCATCCATCGCCGAGGCCGGGCTCGCGCTCGCGGCCAAGGACATCAGTCAGGGTGGCATCGTCGGGACCGCGGCGATGCTGGCTGAGTGCTCGCAAGTTGCCATCACGCTGGACGTCGAGGCGATTCCGATTCCCGATGGTGCGCCGCTCGAGCGCTGGCTGCTGACCTTCCCGAGCTTCGGCTATCTCCTGTCGGCGAAGCCCGAAAATGTCGACGAGATCCTGTCACGTTTCCAGCGGCGCGGCATCGCGGCGGCTGCGATCGGAGATGTTAGCGCAGGGACAAGCGTCGATATCAGCGCCGCGTCTGCCCGCGCAACGATCTGGGACTTCGCGGCGCAGCCATTGATCGGCTGCGCGCCTGGTCAGAGCCTTCAGCAGCGGAGCGTGGCATGAGTTCGTCCGGGCTTCGCATCGCGATCCTGGCGCATTCCACCAACCCGCGAGGTGGCGTGGTGCACGCGCTGGCGTTGGCGGACGCGCTTGCGAACCTCGGACATCGGCCGGTCGTGCATGCGCCCGATCCGGCAGGCAAGGGCTTCTTCCGGCGCAGCGTTGCCGCGACGCGCTCTGTACCTGCATCGTCCACGTCAGGCGACGTCGTCGCGATGGTCGAAACCCGCATCGCCGACTATGTCCGGTATTTCGAGGGTGCTCCAAACCGGCAATACGACGTCTTCCACGCCCAGGACGGCATCTCCGGGAACGCGCTAGCGACGCTGAAGCAGCGCGGCCTGATTCAACGCTATGTCCGCACCGTTCATCATATCGATGCCTTCAGGGACGAGCGGCTTTGTGAACTCGACCGTCGTTCGATCGTTCAGGCCGACGGCCTTTTCGTCGTCAGCCGGTTCTGGCAGGCGCAACTGGAGACGGAGTTGTCGCGCTCGGCGACACTAGTCGGCAATGGCGTCGACACGACGCGATATTCGCCCGTCGCGACATCAGGCGATCAGGCGTTGCGCGCTCGCCTGGGCCTTCGCGAAGGCCCGATCCTGCTCTCGATCGGCGGCGTCGAGCAGCGCAAGAACACGCTCGGCGTCCTCGACGCCTTCCGACAGGTGCACGCCGTGCACCGATCGGCACAGCTCGTCATCGCCGGCGGAGCGTCGTTGCTGGACCATGGTCTCTATCGGCAACAGTTCGCGTCTCGGCTGCGCGAAGCAGGATTGCCTGCCGACGCCGTAATCGAGGCGGGTCCGCTTGAAGATGCCGACATGCCGTCGCTGTTCAGGTTGGCCGATGTGCTGCTATTCCCATCCTTGCGGGAAGGCTTTGGCCTGGCAGTGCTGGAGGCGATGGCCAGCGGCATTCCGGCGGTGGTCTCGCACATCGCGCCATTCACGGAATATCTTGGCCCCGACGATGTCGCCTGGTGCGATCCGTATCACGCGGGCTCTATCGCGGATGCTGCTCTCAGCGCGCTCGCCGAGCCCTTGCGATCGCGCCTGATCGCGAATGGCGCCAGGGTCGCCCGACGCCACGACTGGAGCCGCACCGCCATGGCTCACATAGCGGCCTATCAGCAAATGCGCGAGGTGCATTATGCCTGAGATGCACTTCCATGTGCGCTGGCCCGATCAGCGCATCGAGGCCTGCTATTCGCCTTCGCTGGTCATCAAGGACCATTTCGCTCCAGGCAAGACTTATGCGCTCGCCGATTTCAGGGAACGCAGCCGCATTGCGTTGACGATCGCGGCTGAACGCGTCCGTGAGAAGTACGGCTTTCTCTGTTCGCGCGCACTCGGGCAACTCGCCCGGATCGAGGCCGCGGCTGCGGAGTTTGAAGCGACGCCAGATGCGTCCGTCACCGTCATCTCATTTGAAGAATAGCAGGAGCTGATCATGTCCGACCTTCACACTCACTATCCGGTCGTCGTGATCGGCGGCGGCCAGGCCGGCCTTGCGATGAGTGCGCAACTCAAGGCGCGCGGCATCGGGCATGTCGTGCTGGAGAAAAACACCATCGCGCATTCCTGGAAGACGCAGCGTTGGGATGCGTTCTGCCTGGTGACGCCGAACTGGCAATGCCAGCTTCCCGGCTTTCCCTATGCCGGCAGCGATCCGCATGGATTCATGCTGCGCGACGAGATCGTCTCCTACATCGAGGATTTTGCCAGGCACATCAATGCACCGGTCCGCGAAGGCGTGACTGTCACACGCCTCAGGCAGTCGGGTCGTGGCTTCACGCTCGAGACGACGCTAGGCGAGATCGCCGCTGACAGTGTCGTGCTGGCCGTCAGCGGATATCACATTCCAAAAGTGCTGCCGTTCGCCGACCGGCTCGATGCATCGATCACGCAAATCCACTCTTCCGCCTATCGCAATCCGGATCAATTGCCGCCGGGCGAAATCCTCGTCGTAGGAAGCGGGCAATCGGGCTGCCAGATCGCGGAAGATCTGCACCTCTCCGGTCGCAAGGTGCATCTTGCCGTCGGCAGCGCGCCGCGGTGCCCGCGCTTCTATCGCGGCCGGGACGCGGTCGATTGGCTAGACGATCTCGGCCAATATGATCTGCCGGTCGACAAGCACTCGTTGAAGGAGGGCGTTCGCAAGAACGCCAACCACTACCTGACCGGACGGGACGGTGGCCGCGACATCGACCTGCGAAAGTTCGCGCTCGAGGGCATGAAGCTCTACGGTCGTCTCAAGGATGGCCGCGGGACGCGCCTGCAGTTTGGCAGCGATCTCCAGGCCAATCTCGACAGTGCCGATAAAGTCTATAACGGCATCTGCCGGCTGATCGATGAGCACATCGCAAAGAACAGAATTGCTGCGCCGGTGACGCCGCATTATGAGCCCGTATGGTCTCCCACGGCGGTGCCCACAGAGCTTGATCTCGCGGCGAGCGGCGTCACGAGCATCATCTGGACGACCGGATTCCGCTCCGACTGGTCCTGGATTGATCTGCCCTTGTTCGATGGGACCGGCTATCCGACCCACAAGCGAGGCATCACGTCGGTCGACGGCGCCTATGTGGTCGGTCTGCCCTGGCTCTATACCTGGGGCTCGGGCCGGTTTGTCGGCATCGGGCGCGATACCGGGTTTGTTGCCGACCACATCAACGAGCGATCGGGCGCCTCGCACGTGGAAACGCGCGAGGTCGCATAATATGCGGGATCTGCTCCCTTACACCGCCGCGCGCGTGTTGAGATAGATCGAATACAGCGACGTTTGTCCGCAGATATAGAGGCGGTTGCGGCGCGGGCCGCCGAAGCAGACATTGGCGACGATCTCGCCGATCGGAATCGTGCCGATATGCGTCCCATCGGGAGCGTAGCAGAACACGCTGCGGCCCGCCGATGTCCAGATGTTGCCGTGGATATCGACACGGAAGCCGTCATAGAGCCCATCCGGGCAGGTGGCGAACAGCGACGCTTCTCCAACAGTCTGTCCCTTGACGTCGTAGGACCAGATCGTCGGCGGCAGCCCGCGGACATGGGTCGCGCCGGTGTCGGCGACGTAGAGCCTGGTCTCGTCCGGGGAAAAAGCGAGCCCGTTGGGCTTCACGCGGTCGGAGACGACGCGTGTGACGGCGCCCGAGTTGCCGTCGATCCGGTAGACATTGGAGGCGCCGATCTCGGACGGGCTTTTCTCTCCCTCATAGTCGCTGTCGATGCCGTAAGTCGGATCGGAGAACCAGATCGAATTGTCCGATTTGATCACGACGTCGTTGGGCGAATTCAGCCGGTGGCCTTCGAACGCATCCGCCAGCATGGTGATCGAGCCGTCGTGCTCGGTCCGGGTGACGCGGCGCATGAAGTGCTCGCAAGTGACGAGCCGCCCCTGGCGATCGGTGGTGTTGCCGTTGGAATTGAAGCTCGGCGAACGGAACACCGACACCGAGGCGTCGGTCTCGTCGAACCGCATCATCCGGTTGTTCGGAATGTCGGACCAGATCAGGTAGCGCCCGGCCGGAAAATAGGCAGGGCCCTCGGCCCAGCGGCATTCGCCGTTGGTGAGCTTCTCGAGATTGACATGGCCGAAGACCAGCCGATCGAAGCGAGGGTCGTGGGCGACATAGGGGAGCATGCGTCCTCCTTGAAAAGCCGCAGATTCTTGAAGCTGCCTGCGTGCGGTCCTTACTGTGATCGACCCTGCCGAATTTGCAAGCGTGCTCGCGTCAAGGGTGCAAAACGAAATGCCCGGGCGAAGGCCCGGGCATCACAGTCTCATAGTGCCGTTTTTTGCTTTTTTACTGCGACAGCTTCACGAAGTTCGGAAACTTCAGCTTGCCTTCCGCAATCTTCCCCGGCCAGACCACGACCTGCTTCTGGTCCTGCCACTGGAACACAAGGCCGGTGACGGCGCCCGGGCCGGACTTGATGCCGTGGGTGAACTCGTCGTCCTTGCCGTAGAACTTGATCTGGCCGATCGTGCCCTCGAAGTCGGTCTTCTCCATCTCGGCGACCATCTTGTCCGGATCAGTCCCGCCCGCACGCTTGATCGCGTCGGTGATGATGTAAACCTCATCATAGGCGGTGTAGCCGGTATAGGCCGGCGGCGTGCCGAACTTGGCCGTGAACGCTGCCGCGAACGGCTTGGTCTTCGAGGTCACGGCGACGTCGGGCGTTGAAACCGCGAGTGACGGCACGCCGTCGGCGGCGCCATTGGTGTCCTTCCAGAAGGTCGGGCTCAGCGCCTGCGCGCTGATGCCGAACATCGGGATCGGCACCTGCTGGTTCTTCCACTGTACCGTCGGCTGCACGCCGACATGCGAGATGCCGGTGACGATCACGTCCGGCTTCTTCGCCTCCATGTTGTTGAAGATCGGCGTGAAGTCGGTGGTGTCTGGCGAGAAGCGCACATGCTCGACAACCTTCAAGCCCGCCTTGGGCAGGCACGCCTCGTACCCGATATCGAGCGGCTTCGTCCAGGCGGCGTCCTCGCTCATGATCGCGACCGTCTTCATGTGCATCTTGTCGACGAGAAGATCCTTCGCCGCGTCGCAGACGATCTGGGCTTGCGCGGCCGAGGTCAAATAGCCGTGGAAGGTGTACTTGTTCTTCTCGTAATCGTTGTGGATCGCCTTGGTGATCTCGTTCGAGGCGGCACCGGGCGTGATCAGCGGCATCTTCAGCCGCGCCGCCCAGGGCTCCAGCGCCAGCACGACTTCGGAGATGTAGCTCGCGATCACCGCCGACACCTTGTCCTCGCTCACCGCGCGCTGGAAGGCGCGCACGGAATCGGCCGAGGAGCTCTTGTTGTCGTAGGTGACGATCTCGACCTTGCGGCCGAGGATACCGCCCTTGGCGTTGATCTCGTCGGCGGCGATCTGCGCGCCGCCGGGCGTGGCAGCGCCTGCGATCGACTGAACCTCGGCGATGACGCCGATCTTGATCGGGTCGTTCGACTGCGCATAGGCGGGAGCGGCGAGGCACAGCGCCAGCGCGGAGGTGAGGAGGCTGCTCGCCAAAATCGTCGAGGATCGCATGGTCGTTTCCCTTTCGTTTTTTCTATTGTTGATACGCACGAACTAGAGAAAATCGGCGCCGGCTTCCGCTGCGAAACGTCCGGGATCGCCTTCCCAGACGATCCTTGCGTGCTCCAGCACATAGACCCGGTCGGCGTGCGGCAGTGCGAAGGTCACGTTCTGCTCGCCGAGCAGCACCGTGATCGACGTGGTCTGTCGCAGCTTCTCCAGCGCTTTGGACAACAGCTCGAGAATGACGGGGGCCAGGCCCAGCGTCGGCTCGTCCAGGATCAGGATTTGCGGCTGCATCATCAATGCGCGACCGATCGCGAGCATCTGCTGCTCACCCCCGGAGAGCGTCTGTGCGAGTTGCCCCTGGCGCTCTTTCAGGATCGGGAACAGCTCGAACAGCCAGGCGAGCTGGGCGGCGCGCTTGTCGTCGTCCAGATGTTGCCCGCCGAGATCGAGGTTTTCGCGCACGCTCATCTCGCCGAACAACTCGCGCGATTCCGGGCATTGCACGAGGCCGCTGCGGGCGATCTTCGCCGGGCTGGTGCCACGCAGATTCTCGCCGCCGCGCACGATTTCACCGGTGTAGGGGAGGAAGCCGGAGATGGTGTTGAACAGTGTGGTCTTGCCGGCGCCGTTGAGGCCGACGATAGAGACGAACTCGCCCTCGTGAATGTGGATCGAGACGTTCTCCAACGCCTGCGCCTTGCCGTAATGGACGCTGACATTTTCGACCTGCAGCAGCGGTACTTTATCCTTGAAGCTGGTCTCGGGCCGCGCGTGGGTCTCGATGGCGCCGCCGAGATAGACCCGGCGCACGGTCTCGTTCTTCATGACGTCGTCGGCCTTGCCGGTGACGATCTCCTCACCGAGATACATCGCGAGCACGCGGTCGACGAGCGCGGCGACGCTCTTGACGTTGTGGTCGACCAGCATCACTGCGCGGCCCTCGTCGCGGAAACTGCGGATCAGGTCAGAGAAGACGTCGACCTCGGCGCGCGTCAGGCCCGCGAAGGGCTCGTCGACCAGTACCACTTTTGGATCGCGCGCGATGGCCTTGGCGAGCTCAAGCCTTCGCAGATCAGCGAAGGGCAGCGTCGGCGGGCGGCGGTTCATGACGGACCCGAGGCCGACGCGGTCGGCGATCCATTTGGCGCGCTCGACCAGCGCCTTGTCCGGAAACAGCATGAACAGGCTGTCCGGCAGCAGCGCCACCATGATGTTCTCCAGCACCGTCTGCCGGTTCAGCGGCCGCGAGTGCTGGAACACCATGCCGAAGCCTTTGCGCGCGATCTTGTGCGCGGGTTGGCCTGCAACATTCTCGCCCTCGAAGATCACGTCTCCCGCGGTCGGGCGCTCGATGCCCATCACGCTCTTCATCGCGGTCGACTTGCCCGAACCGTTCGGTCCGATGAGGCCAAAGATCTCGCCCGCATTGACGTCGAAGCCGAGGTTCTTCACCGCGGTCAATCCGCCGAAGCGTTTGGTCAGGCCACGAACTTCGAGTACGGGCCGGTTTGAGAGCCTCTGATCCATTACGAGCGAGCCTCGCGCGAGAGGGCCGCTCCGAGGAAGCCGCCGGGGAAGAACAAGACGACGAGGAGGGCGACCGCCGAGACGATGAAGGTCGCAAGCTCGCCGGTCGGGCGCAGGAACTCACCGGCGACGATCAGGAAGATCGCGCCGAGCGCAGCGCCGAGCACGGTGCGGCGGCCGCCGAGCACGGCCGAGACGATGACGTTGACGCCGACTGCGACGTCGACGACGGTGCCGACCGAGGCGGTGCCGAAGTAGAACACCAGCAGCGCGCCCGAGAGCCCCGAGAAAAATGCACTGACGATGAAGGCCGCAAGCTTGTGCTTGACGATGTTGAAGCCGAGCGCGCCGGCCTGGACCGGATCCTGGCCGCTCGCTTGCAGCACAAGGCCGATCGGTGATTGCGACAGGCCGTAGAGGATCGCCGCCGAGATCGTCATGAAGCCGAGCGCGATCCAGTAATTGGCGCCGGCATTGATGGTGATGACGTCGGGGATGGTCAGGCCGATCTCGCCGCCGGTCAAATCAGCGAACACGACGATGAAGTTTTGCAGCATCAGCACGGCAACAAGCGTTGTCAGGCCAAAATACGGCCCGCGCACGCGCAACGCAGGCAGCGCCAGCACGAGGCCTGCGAGGACGGAGGCGAGCGCGCCCAGCACGATACAGAGATAGACCGACCAGCCGAACTGGGCGTTGAGAATGCCGGCCGTGTAGGCGCCGACGCCGATCAGAAAGGTCGGGCCGAAATTGACTTCGCCTGCGAAACCGAACAGGAGGTCCCACGCCATCGCGAACACGCCGAAATAGAACGCGACGGTGAGAAGCCCGAGCACATAGCCGGAGACATAAAGCGGCAGCGTCGCCGCGATGATGACGAGCGCCAGCGAGACGAAGAACAGGCGCGAGGTAAAGAAACCAGCCATCTCAGCGCCTCCCCAGAAGGCCCTGGGGCCGAATGTACATCACGAACACGAGCAGCAGCAGCGCCGGAATGGTGCGGTAGGCCGGCGAAACCAGATAGGCCGTCAGCGTTTCGAGATAGCCGACCACGAAGGCCGCGATCAGCGAGCCGGAGACGCTGCCGAGGCCGCCGAGCACGACGATCGAGAATGCGCTCGCGGTCAGAGGTCCGACGCTATAGGAGCTGACGCCGAGGAACATGCCGAGCAGCACGCCGGCAATGCCGGCGAGGATGCCGTAGATCGCCCAGACCACGATGTAGATGTTGGTGAGCTCGAGCCCGAGCAGCGTCACGCCGCGCGGGTTCATCGAGGCCGCCAGCACCGCCTTGCCGGTGCGGGTGCGGTTCACCAGCAACCACAGCAATGCGATGACGAGGCAGCACACGATCGCCGTGAAAATCTCGTTCTTCGGCGTGCGGACGCCGAGGATCTCGACCACGCCCTCGACGATCGGCAGCACCGTCTTGGCGTTGTTGGTGAAGAAATAGGCGATCAGCTCCTGGATCATGATGCCCCAGAGCAGCGTGCCCGTGAGCACGAATATCTCTTTCTCCTCATTCGGGATGCGCCGCGAGTCCTGAATGGGCTTCACCACGGCGAAGTAAGTGAGGAAAGCCGCGAGGAGGGCGACGCCGACGCCGATCAGCGCGCCGGCATAGGTGCCGACATTGAGCACACTGGCAGCGGCCCAGGCCGCAACCGCTGCCGCCACCATGATGGCACCGTGAGAGAGATTGAGCACGCCGGAGACACCGAAGATGAGCGTAAAGCCGGTGGCACCAAGGGCGTAGAGAGCACTGATGGCAAAGCCATCAATCAGAATCTGGAAAGCTCGCATTGATTGATAGCCGCGTGGCAGCCAGGCTGCCGCTTTGAGGGAATGTGCGGAAGTCGCAAGCGAAAGCTCCCGGGAGATGGTCCCGGGAGCATGTCCGATCAGTTGCTGAGCTTGATGAAGCTCGGGAACTTGATGTCGACCTTGGCGACGTCCTTGGGCCAGACGGCGCTCTGCTTGCCGTCCTGCCATTGCAGCATCAGGCCGGTGATCAGGCCCTTGCCGTACTTGATCGAGTGCGTGAACGGATCGTCCTTGCCATAGAACTGGACGCGGCCGATCGTGCCTTCCCAGTCGGTTTTCTCGAGCGCATCGACCAGCTTGTCGGCGTCGGTCGAGGCGGCGCGCTTCACGGCGTCGGCGATATAATAGACCTCGTCATAGGCGGTGTAGCCGGCATAGGACGGGTAATTGCCGAACTTCTTCTTGAAGTTTTCCGCGAACGGCACCGACTTCGGCGTTACCGCGACGCCGGGCCCGGAGACGCCCTGGTAGAGCACGCCTTCAGCGGCCTGGTTGGTGTCCTTGCCGAACGTCTCATTGGTCGCTTGCGAGGAGATGCCGAACATCGGGATCGGCACCTGCTGGTTCTTCCACTGCACCGTCGGCTGCACGCCGACATGGGAGATGCCGGTGATGATCACGTCCGGCTTGGCACCCTCGATCTTGTTGAAGATCGGCGTGAAGTCGGTCGTGTCGGGCGAGAAGCGGATGTGGTCGAGCACCTTCAGCC
>JAEWHT010000191.1 GCA_023387695.1 Pseudomonadota bacterium
CTGCCATTGGCCGATAGGCGGGCAATCTCGCATCGATCGTCAAGGGATAGCTGCTCGTAACTGCGCCCCATGGCAACACCTCCTCCAGGAAGTGTTGCACTTCGTTTGTGAACTCAGGGGACCCATAACCACAGGGAGGAGTGCGGGGCAAGCTGATCACTCCGAGTCTTCGCCAAACTACTCCCTGTGGTTATGGGTCCCGGATCTGCGCTCCGCTTCGCTGCGCTTGTCCGGGACGACAGAAGGGCGGAACCTCCCCTCCCCCACGCACTTATCACGCAGCCGCCACACCTCGGCGGGAGCATCGAGGCTGCGCGCGCATGATCGACGATCTCTGGTACAAGAACGCCATCATCTATTGCCTCTCCGTCGGCACCTATATGGACGCCAACAGCGACGGTGTCGGCGACTTCAAAGGCTTGCTGCGCCGGCTCGACTATCTGCACGGGCTCGGCATCACCACGATCTGGCTGATGCCGTTCCAGACCTCGCCCGGTCGCGACGACGGTTACGACATCGCCGACTATTACAGCGTCGATTCGCGCTACGGCACGCTCGGCGATTTCGTCGAGTTCACGCATGGCTGCAAGCAGCGCGGCATCCGCGTCATCATCGACCTCGTGGTCAACCACACCTCCGACCAGCACCACTGGTTCAAGGAAGCGCGGCGCGACAAGAATTCGCCCTACCGCGACTGGTATGTGTGGTCTGACAAGAAGCCGGCCAATGCCAACAAGGGCATGGTGTTTCCCGGCGTGCAAAAATCGACGTGGACGCGCGATAAGGAAGCCGGTGCCTGGTACTTCCACCGCTTCTACGATTTCCAGCCCGATCTCAACACGTCGAACCCGCATGTGCAGGCGGAGATCCTGAAGATCATGGGCTTCTGGATCCAGCTCGGCGTCTCCGGCTTTCGCATGGATGCGGTGCCTTTCGTAATCTCCACCAAGGGCGCGAAGGTGAAGAAGCCGGTCGAACAATACGACATGCTGCGCACCTTCCGAGAATTCCTGCAATGGCGTGAGGGCGACGCCATCATTCTCGCCGAAGCCAACGTGCTGCCGGAAACGGACATGGAGTATTTCGGTGACGACGCCGACCGCATGCACATGATGTTCAATTTTCACGTCAACCAGCATTTGTTCTATGCGCTGGCGTCGAGCGATTCACGTCCGCTGGCAAAGGCGCTGAAGGCAACCAAGCCGAGGCCGGCTTCGGCGCAATGGGGCCTGTTCCTGCGCAACCACGACGAACTGGATCTCGGACGATTGACAAAAGCGCAGCGCGACGCAGTGTTCAACGCGTTCGGTCCCGACAAGGACATGCAGCTTTACAATCGCGGTATCCGCCGACGGCTCGCACCAATGCTGGGTGGCGACCGCAGGCGGCTCGAGCTTGCCTACAGCTTGATGTGCACGCTGCCGGGAACACCTGTGATCCGCTACGGCGACGAGATCGCGATGGGCGATGATCTCTCGCTGCCTGAACGCAATTGTGCGCGGACTCCGATGCAATGGTCGACCGAGCCGCATGGCGGCTTCACCAAGAGCGACAGGCCGGCGAGCCCCGTCATCGACAGGGGGCCCTACGGCTATGAGCACGTCAACGTCGCCAGGCAGCGACGCGATCCGAATTCGATGCTGAACTGGACCGAGCGCATCGTGCGCATGCGCAAGGAAGTGCCCGAGATCGGCTGGGGCGACTTCGCGATCATCGGAACCCGCGATCCCGCCGTGTTCATCATGCGTTATGACTGGCGCAACAATTCGGTGCTGTTCGTGCATAATCTGGACGAGAAGCCGCGCGAGATCGCGTTCTCGGCCGGGCTCCCCGATGATTCCGGCGCGCATCTGATAAATCTTCTCGCGGAGGACCACAGCCACGCCGACAAGCGCGGCCAGCACCGCGTGGTGCTCGAACCCTATGGATATCGGTGGTACCGGGTCGGCGGGCTGGACTATCTGCTGAAGCGGGATGATGTGGATGGGACGACGATCACGAAGAGGCGTAAGAGATAGCCGCAGCCCTCACCTACGGCGGCACCACCATCACACCCTCATTCCCGCGCAGATCCAGCACGCCTTCCAGCCGCTCGCCCTCGCGGTCGAGAAATGTCGATAGCAATATCTCGCTGCCGAAGCGGATGGCGCTGGTGGTGACCGCGATCGGCTCCGGGCCGAGATTAAGCGCGATCGTGATCGTCCTGCCCTCGGCCTTACGGCGATAGACGAGCAGATCGCCTTGCGCGGCGATCGGGTGATAGTCGCCAGCCACGAGCGCCGGTGAACTCTTCCGCAACGCGATCAGGCGCCGATAGAGGCTGAGAAGCGAGCGTGTGTCGGCGTCGAGATTAGCGACGTTCTCGCGGATATGATCTTCCGGCAGCGGCAGCCAGGGCTTCGCCTCCGAGAATCCGGAGAAGTGGGAGGAGTCCCATTGCATCGGCGTGCGGCAGCCATCGCGGCCCACTCCGATGCCGGGCACGTTCCTCTCGAAGGGATCGCGGACATCTTCCGGCGCGATGGCGAGCTGATGCATGCCGATCTCGTCGCCGTAATAAAGCGTGGGCGTGCCGCGCAAGGTCAGCAGTAGCATGGCGGCGACGCGGGCCTGCTCGGGTCCGACGCGACTCGCAACGCGCGGGCGATCGTGATTGCCGAGCACCCAGTTCGGCCAGGCGCCGCGCGGCAGCGCCTTCTCGTAGTCGTCGATGATCTTCTCGATCGAACGCGCGCTCCAGAACGTGGAGAGCAGCGCGAAGTTGAACGGCATCTGCGCGCCGGTGAGGTCATTGCCGTAATAGGCCATGAGACGATGCAGCGGCAGATAGACCTCGCCGATCAGCACGCGTGCACCATAGGCGTCGGTCACACGCCGCATTTCGGCGATGACGTCGAACACCTCCGGCTGGTCGGTGGAGTACTGCGTCAGGATCTTTTCGTTCGGCGGCCGGCCTTCGACGTAATGCGGATTCGGCGGGTTGTCGCGGAATTCGACATCCTTGATCAGATGCCAGATCACGTCGACGCGAAAGCCATCGACGCCCTTCTCCAGCCAGAACCGCATCACGTCGTACATGGCGGCGCGTACATCCGGGTTGCGCCAGTTGAGGTCCGGCTGCTGGGCGAGGAAGGCGTGATAGTAATATTGGCCGGTAGCTTCGTCGAACTGCCACGCACTGCCGCCGAACTCGGACAGCCAGTTGTTCGGTACGGCACCATCGGACGCGGCATCGCGCCAGATGTACCAATCGCGCCTGGGATTGTCGCGCGAGGAACGGCTCTCGACGAACCAGGGATGCTGGTCGGACGTATGGTTCGGCACGAGATCGAGGATCAGCTTGAGGCCGCTCTCATGTGCGGCTGCAAGCAGCGCATCGAAATCCGCCATGGTGCCGAACAGCGGGTCGATGCCGGTATAGTCGGAGATGTCGTAGCCGAAATCGGCCATCGGCGAGGGGAAGATCGGCGACAGCCAGATCGCGTCGACGCCGAGCGATTTCACGTAAGGCAGGCGCCCCAAGATGCCAGCGAGATCGCCGACGCCGTCGCCATCGCTGTCCTGAAAGGAACGCGGATAGATCTGATAGAAAATGCCGTCGCGCCACCAGCTGTCACCGCCTTGAGCCATGTCGAAAATCCCACCCGGAAATCTGTGCCTCGCGCGAGAGAACGCGGAACGAACGCCCGGGTTCAAACAGCCGCGCGAATTGGGACGGCCATGTGACGACGGGCGTTGCTGTTCCCCGAGCGGCGCACGACTATTTTGCTTGGCGGCGCAGCAAAAATCGGCATTGTGGCGCCATGACCGAGCAAAACGACACCAAAGCCAAGGCCGGCGCGATCATCGTCCCCGTGACGCTGTTCGAGCAGAACTGCACCATCATCTGGGACGAGCCCGGCAAAAGAGCCGTGGTGATCGATCCCGGCGGAGACGTGCCGAAGATCCTCGATGCGATCAAGCAGACCGGGGTCACCGTGGAGAAGATCTGGCTGACCCACGGCCATATCGACCATGTCGGCGGCGCGGCCGAACTGCGCGATGCGCTGAAGGTGCCGATCGAGGGCCCGCATATCGACGACAAATATCTGCTCGACAACGTCGTCGAAAGCGGCGCGCGCTTCGGCATGACCGGCGGACGCAATTTCGCGCCCGATCGCTGGCTGAACGAAGGCGACACCGTATCGATCGGCGCGCTGACATTCGACATCTTCCACTGCCCCGGCCACTCGCCGGGCAGCGTGGTGTTCTTCAACAAGGATTTGCGGTTCGCCCATGTCGGCGACGTCCTGTTCGCCGGCTCGGTCGGACGTACTGATCTTCCCGGCGGCAATCACGCCACGCTGATCAACTCGATCATGACAAAACTGCTGCCGCTCGGTGACGATGTCGGCTTCATCTGCGGCCACGGCGCCGGCTCGAGCATCGGGCAAGAGCGGATGACGAATCCGTTCATCACCGGCGAGATGTGAGCCTTCACTGTTTGCGCATGATCTGATCGGAAAACCGCTTCACACTTTTCCGGATCATGCGCTATTCGGCGGCGTCCGCCAACGCCGCCGTCTCACTCAGGTTGCGTTCACCCCACTCACGGATTGCCGCAACCACGGGCACAAAGCTCTTCCCCTTGCGGGTGAGGCGATACTCGACCTTGGGCGGCACTTCGCCGAAATCCTTGCGATCAATCAGACCGCTTGCGGTCAGCGCCTTCAGTTCGCGGCTGAGCACGCGCGGAGTGATCTCTGCGCTGCCATTCGTGCCGCGCAACAGGCCGCTGCGGATCTCGCCATAGCGGCGCGGACCATCTTTCAAATCCCAGACGATGCGCAGCTTGTACTTGCCGCTGATCAGTTTTTGAAACGCTGCGACGGGACAGGTTCGTGCGGGGGAAGCCTTGGGCATGACGTCTCCTCCAGGAGAGGGAGGATAGGAGCAGCACCAAAAAAGTCCATACTATCAATTTTGTCCATACTTGCAGGACGGCGCACAAGGCGCAGATGATGGTGCACATGACGAACAGGGAGCGTCACATGAAGCACTTAATGATCAAATACGAATTCAAGAACGGCGCGACGGACGCCTGGCATCAGGAGATCGGCCGCTTCATCAAGGCGATCGACAACGATCCGGAGCTGAAGGGACGGATCGGCTATCGCGTCCTGAAGAATCGCGATGACGGCCACTATTTCCATCTCGCCAGCGTCGCTGACGAGGCCGCGCAAAAGACGCTGCAATCGCGGGAGTTCTTCAAGACTTATTCTGCGATGACGCGACAAGTCTCCGGCGGCGAAGTGACGGCAACCCCGATCGAGATGATCGATCAGACAGCCTGACTTACTTCATCAAGCCCGCGGCGGTGAGCGCGCGGGTGATGATCTGGCCGAGATCGAAGCTGCGAGACTCTTCGCGCTTCGGCTCGGCCTTCTCCTCAGAAACTTTCGCACGGATCGTGCGGGCAAGATGCGGCGCAGGTGAACGTGCCGGCGCAGCCTTGTCAGCGGCGGCAGGCTTGGCTTCCGCCTTCTTCGCGTCCTGAATCCACCCGGTGAGCCCGAAGAATTTTGCGATGTGATAGGACGACGAAATGCCGGCCTCGATCAGGAACGCGCCTTCGACGCCGTAACGCTGATCGTTGTCGGCGAGGCCGAGCGGCGTGCCGTGGGCCATGCCGGTGATGGCGTAAGACTCCACCAGCGTTTCGCCATCCTTGTTCCACCAGGACTGGCGCGGATAACCGTCGACATTGGTCTCGGCCATCGGCATCAGCGGCAGATCGTGCAGGTCAAGCCACTGCTTGACGATCTCGTTGGCATTGCCGGGATTGACGGTGCGATCGGCGCTGCCGTGCCACACTGACATCTTCGGCCAGGGGCCGCGATGGTTCGAAGCCCGCCGCACGAAATCGCCGAGCTCGCGCTCGGGCCGTGCGGGCGAATGAAACATGCCCTCCAGCGCCTCGCGCAGATTCGATGCGATGCCGTACGGAAGGCCCGCGATGATCGCGCCGGCCGCGAACACTTCCGGATAAGTCGCGAGCATCACCGAGGCCATGCCGCCGCCGGCGGAGAGACCGGTGATGAAGACGCGCCGGGGATCGATGCGATGCGTCTCGACCATATGCGCGATCATCTCGCGGATCGAACGCGCCTCGCCACTGTCGCGCGCGGTGTCTTCCGGATTGAACCAGTTGAAGCAGGTGTTGCCGTTGTTGATGCGCTGCTGCTCGGGCATCACGAGCGCAAAGCCGTAGTGACGTGCGAGCGTCGACCAGCCGGCGCCGAGATCGTAAGTCGCTGCGGTCTGGCCGCAGCCATGCAGCACCACGACGAGCGCGCGCGACTTCTGCAGTTGCGCCGGCACAAATTCGTACATGCGTAGCGCGCCGGGATTGTCGCCGAAGCCGGTGACTTCCGTCAGCGGGCTGGACGTATCGGCGCTCGCGCCAAAGTCCGGCAGACGCAGGCCATCCATCCTGGGCAGGCGTCTCAACAGATCGACATTGCGGGCTAGCGACACGGCAAATTCCTGGTGGGCGGCTTTCAACGTTTACCCAGACCAGATAGTTGCTGCAGTGCAAAATGAAAAGGCCGTGTGCTGTCGATCACTCCGAGATCACACAAAATCCCGCAGGAATCCGCACGTATTAACCGCAATGCCTCAACTTCGTGCAGATGCACGACGCATCCATGACAGGAATGCGGCGCAGATCATGATTAACGCCGCAAACAGCGCGAGCGAGACGAGAAAACCTGCGCGCGCTGATTGCAGTGATTCGATCGCGAAGAACACGGCGCCGATTGCGGCCACTCCGGCCGCATTTCCGATCTGCGCAATGGTGCCGTACATGCCGGAGGCCGAGCCGGCCGCGACGGGTTTGACGGTCGAGAGCACCGCGCCGGAGAGCGGCGCCATCACCATGCCCTGGCCGTAGCCGAAAATGAGCATGGTGAGCGCGAGTACGATCGGCGTTGGTGTATCGATGAAGTCGGTCACAAGCGCGAGCGCGGCGAGGCCCGCGATCTGCAACGTGCAACCTTCGATCAACACTTTGATGCCGCGATGTCTTGTACGCGCGGCGCCGTGGCGCGAGGCCACCACGAAGGCGAGTGCGAGCGGGACGAAGGCGAGGCCGGCGGCGAGCGGCGGGATCTTCAGCCCGCGCTGCATGAACAGCGTCATCACCAGATAGAATGAGAGGTTGGCGACGAAGAAAAAGAAGGCGGCGCCAAGCCCGCGCAGGAACGCGGCATCGGGCAGCAGCGTCAGATCGATCAGCGGCATGCCGCCGGCGCGCGCAACCGCGTGCTCGAGCCTCACGAATCCGAACAGGATCGCGCCGCCGACCGCAATCACCGCCCAGAGCCACGGCGCCCAGCCGACATCATGGCCGAACAACAGCGGGCCGATCAGGCACAGAAGCCCCGCGAACAGCACCACGCTGCCCTTGATGTCGAGCCGTGTGCCGGCGCGACGCGGCACTGTCGGCATGATCCGCCACGCAGCCACAGCGATAACGAGGCCGCAGGGCACGTTGACGAAGAACACCGAGCGCCAGCCGGTGTGGGCGAGGTCGATCGTCACCAGCAATCCGCCGAGCAGGAAGCCGGCGGCTCCCGCAAGCCCGAGCACGATGCCGTAAATGCCGAAGGCGCGGCTGCGCGTCTCGTCGGTGAACAGGAGATGCAGCGTCGCCAGCACTTGCGGCACCATCAGCGCCGCGGTGGCGCCCTGCGCCAGGCGGGCAATGATCAGCTCGGCGCCGGATTGCGCCAGACCGCACCAGAGCGACGTCGCGGTGAAGCCGAGCACGCCGGCGAGGAAGACGTTTTTCGTGCCGTGGATATCGCCGAGGCGGCCGCCGGTCACCACCAGCGTCGCGTAAGCAATCAGATATATCGCGATGACGGATTCGATTTGCGCCGGCGTCACGTGCAGATCGACGGCGATGGTCGGAATGGCGACGTTCACGACGAAGGCGTCGACGCCGAACATGAATTGCGCGGCGACGACGATCGCCAGCACCCACCAGCGGCGGGTCGAATCGACGGGCTTTATGACGATTTGATGCATGTTCGCGCGAGCCTTCCGCGATTTATTTACACAGCAGGCTCGCAGATCAGCATCATCCGCGCGATTACCTCAGAGGTAGGACTTGCCGCTGTGGCCCGATTGCTGCATGTCGGTTCCCGCTGGTTTTGCAGGGCTTTGGAAGCACATCCGATGTACGACTACGACATGGTGGTGATCGGCTCGGGCCCGTCCGGGCGCCGGGCCGCGGTGCAATGCGCCAAGCTCGGCAAGGCCGTGCTGGTGGTGGAGAAGGGCCGGCGCGTCGGCGGTGTGTCGGTGCATACCGGCACGATCCCCTCGAAGACGCTGCGCGAGACCGTGCTCAATCTCTCCGGCTGGCGCGAGCGCGGCTTCTACGGCCGCTCCTACCGGGTGAAGCAGGACATCGCGGCGAGCGATCTGATGACGCGGCTGCAGAAGACGCTCGACCACGAGGTCGAGGTGCTCGAGCATCAATTCAGCCGCAACCTCGTCCGCACCGCCAATGGCGAAGCGCGTCTCGTTTCGCCGCACGAGGTCGAGATCACCAGTGCGATCGGCGAGACCAAGACTGTGTCGGCCGCGTTCATCCTGATCGCCTGTGGCACGCGCCCGTTCCGGCCCGACGATGTGCCGTTCGACGGCGCGACCGTGCTCGACAGCGACGAGATCATCGAGCTGCCGAAACTGCCGCGCAGCCTGGCCGTGATCGGCGCCGGCGTGATCGGTGTCGAATACGCCACCATCTTCAGCGCGCTCGACGTGCCGGTGACCCTGATCGAGCCCCGGCCGACCTTCCTCGATTTCATCGACAAGGAATTGATCGACGAGTTCATGCATGAATTGCGCGACCGCAATGTCGCGCTGCGGCTCGGCTCCAAGGTGACCTCGATCGAGAAGAATGCGCAGGGCGGCATCGTCACAAACCTGTCTGACGGCCGCCACGTCACTACGGAAATGCTGCTGTTCGCAGCGGGCCGCGTCGGCGCCACCGACAAGCTCAACCTCGAATCCGCCGGCATCGCCGTTGACCATCGCGGCCGCATCACGGTCGATCCTGTCACGCTGCAGACCAGCGTGCCGCACATCTACGCGGCAGGCGACGTGATCGGTTTCCCGAGTCTCGCCTCGACCTCGATGGAGCAGGGCCGCGTCGCCGCCTGCCACGCGCTCGGCATGGAGCCGCTAGCGCCGCCGGAATTCTTTCCCTACGGCATCTATTCGGTGCCGGAGATCTCGACCGCCGGCCTGACGGAAGAAGAAGTGCGCACGCGCGGCATTCCCTATGAGGTCGGCATCGCGCGCTTCCGCGAGACCTCGCGCGGCCACATCATGGGGCTGAACAGCGGCATGATGAAGATGATCTTCTCGACCAAGACCCGCCGCCTGCTCGGCGTGCATATCCTCGGCGAAGGCGCCACCGAGCTGATCCATATCGGCCAGGCCGTGCTGAACCTCAAAGGCACGATCGACTATTTCATCCAGAACACGTTCAACTATCCGACGCTGGCCGAGGCGTACAAGATCGCCGGCCTGGATGCGTGGAACAGGATGACGCGGTGATGCTCTTCACCTCTCCCCGCTTGCGGGGAGAGGTCGGAATTCAAACGCAGTTTGAATTCCGGGGGAGGGGGTACAGGTCTCGCGACGATCTCACGCGTGGAGAGAAGCCCCTCACCCCAACCCTCTCCCCGTAAGAACGGGGAGAGGGAGAAGAGACCGCGTCAGCACATAGCTGCATTCCGTCGCGCGGGACATCGCGTGATTGCGTTCGCTTGGCCCAGCACGTAGCCTCACACGCTCAACAAACAGAAAATGACAGCCGGAGAGAACGCCATGGCGCGCCTGAAGTTTGGGGCCTTTCTTGCCCCGCATCACCCGATCGGTGAGCATCCGATGCTCCAGTTCCGGCGCGATCTCGACCTGGTCGAGCAGCTGGACGCGCTCGGCTATGACGAGTTCTGGTGCGGCGAGCATCATTCCTCCGGCTGGGAGATGATCGCCTCGCCCGAGATGTTTCTGGCTGCGGCCGGTGAGCGCACCAAGCGGATCAGGCTCGGCACCGGCGTGGTGTCGCTGCCGTATCACCATCCCTTCAACGTCGCCCAGCGCATGGTGCAGCTCGACCACATGACCGGCGGCCGCGCCATCTTCGGGTCCGGCCCGGGCGCGCTTGCCTCTGACGCACACACGCTCGGCATCGATCCGATGACGCAGCGCGACCGCCAGGACGAGGCGATCGACGTGATCCGCCGCCTCTTCAACGGCGAACGCGTCACCGCCAAGAGCGACTGGTTCACCATGAACGACGCTGCGCTGCAGATCCTGCCGCTGCAGGAGGAAATGCCGTTCGTCGTGGCCTCGCAGATCTCACCCTCGGGCATGACGCTTGCCGGCAAATACGGCTGCGGCATCATTTCGCTGGGATCGATGACGACGCAGGGGCTGATGTCGTTGCAGCAGCAATGGCAGTTCGCCGAGGATTCCGCCAAGAAGCACGGCACCATTGTCAACCGCGCCGACTGGCGTGTGCTGCTGAGCTTCCACATCGCCGAGAGCCGCGAACAGGCGCGCAAGGAAGCCGGCGCCGGGCTGATGCGCTGGCACAACGAATATAATGTCGGTACGCTGCAGCGGCCGGGCCTCACCGCGTTCTCCTCGCCCGACGAGGCCGTGGACAAGACCGCCTTCGTCGAGGGCGCTGCGTCGACCATCGGCACGCCCGACGATCTCGTCAAAACCATCAAGAACGTGATGGAAGTCTCCGGCGGCGTCGGCGCCATCATCGGCTTCGTACATGACTGGGCCAATCCGGAAGCCGCGCGCCGGAGCTGGGACATGGTGGCGCGCTATGTCGTGCCGGAGATCAACGGCTATATCGATGGCCTGCGCAGGTCGCAAAAATTCGTGATCGAGAACCGCGCGATCTTCGAGCGCGCGGGACAAGCCGTGATGGCCAAGATCATGCAAAACGAGAAGGCCGCCGAGGCGCTGAAGGTGACCGGCGTCGGCCGCGTCGCCATTCCCGCCGTCAACGCGCCGGATCTGCAGAAGGAAGCGGCGAAGCGATAGGCGTTGCGCCTGTACCAACGTTCACAAGCAAGACCTGTCGGCCTGTGCTAAGCTGACGATTATCAGCCTGGCGCAGGCCGTATTAATGCCGCGGTCGCGCGATCTCTGTTCGGTCAGCCAACCGGAGCACTCGTTATGTCGATGCAGAATGTGGCCACCCCTGCGCTTCCGTATACCGCGCCCAAGCGCAACGCGTTGACGCACGTCCCCGGCGACGAAGGCTGGCCGATCATCGGCAAGACCTTTCAGACGCTGGCCGATCCCAAGGGGCATGTCGAGGCGAACGGCGCCAAATACGGCCCGGTCTATCGCACCCATCTGTTCGGCGAGACCAATGTCGTGTTGCTCGGGCCCGAGGCCAACGAGCTCGTGCTGTTCGACCAGCAGAAGCTGTTCTCGTCCACCCACGGCTGGAACAAGGTGCTGGGCCTGCTGTTTCCGCGCGGCTTGATGCTGCTCGATTTCGACGAGCACCGCCTGCATCGCAAGGCGCTGTCGGTCGCGTTCAAGTCCGGGCCGATGAAGTCCTATCTGAGCGATCTCGACCGCGGCATCTCCGCGCGCGTCGCGCAGTGGAAGGCCAAGCCCGGCGAGATGCAGCTTTATCCGGCGATGAAGCAGCTCACGCTCGATCTCGCGGCGGCCTCTTTCCTCGGCGCCGATATCGGCCCCGAGGTCGACGAGATCAACCGCGCCTTCGTCGATATGGTCGCGGCCGCCGTCGCCCCGATCCGCCGTCCCCTGCCCGGGACCCAGATGGCGGCCGGTGTCAGGGGCCGCAAGCGCATCATCGCTTATTTCCGCGAGCAAATCCCGCTCCGCCGCGGCAATCACGGCGGCGACGATCTGTTCTCGCAGCTCTGCCGCGCCACCCATGAAGATGGTGCGCTGCTGTCCGATCAGGACATCATCGATCATATGAGCTTCCTGATGATGGCGGCGCACGACACGCTGACATCGTCACTGACCTCCTTCATCGGCGAACTCGCCGCCAATCCAGACTGGCAGCACAGACTGCGCGCGGAAGTTCTCGCGCTCGGGCTGGCGCCGGACGCGCCGACCGGCTTCGACGATCTCGAAAAGTTGCCGCTGTCGGAGATGGCGTTCAAGGAAGCGCTGCGGATCAAGCCACCGGTGCCCTCGATGCCGCGGCGCGCGATGCGCGATTTCACGTTCAAGGGCTTTACGATTCCCGCCGGCACCGCGGTCGGCGTCAATCCGCTTTACACGCACCACATGAAGGACATCTGGCCCGAGCCGGATCGCTTCGATCCCCTGCGCTTCACCGAGGAAGCCCAACGCAATCGCCATCGTTTTGCCTGGGTGCCGTTCGGCGGTGGCGCCCATATGTGCCTCGGCCTGCACTTCGCCTATATGCAGGCGAAATGTTTCGCCCGGCATTTCCTCCAGAATATCGAGGTGTCGCTGGAGCCGGGCTACAAGCCGGACTGGCAGATGTGGCCGATCCCGAAGCCAAGAGATGGGCTGAAGGTGCGGATGAAGGCGGTATGACAACGGTTTCGTAGGGTGGGTTAGCCCTGCGACTGCGCAAAGCGCAGTTCGCACGGCGTAACCCACCGCTTCTGTCGCCGCGGAAGTCAACAGAGGTGGATTACGCCTTCGGCTAATCCACCCTACGGCACTGTCGCCGGAGCTTCGACACTCCTTGATCGAACGCCATGCGCGCAAGCGCTGCTGCTGGCTCCAGTTGCGCGGGCCTGCGATCACAATTTTGGCACCTTCGGCAACGAAGACTTCGGCATGGGGAAGCTGATCGACGAATTTCGCAGGGGCTGGCAAGGCATCGCACCGCCATCGCTGGGCTTGAGCATCGCCTTTGCGCTGGCCTGCCTACTGCTCTCGACCCTGGCGCGCTGGGGACTCGCACATGTGCGCCCCGACGTCTATTTCACGCCATACTTCCCCGCCGTGTTCTTTGCAGCCGCCTTCGGCGGACTCCGGGTCGGCGTGGTCACGGCGCTGGTCGGCGGTGTGCTCGGCGTCGTCGTGAATTTCGATCACGCGTCTGCCGATCGCGCGCGGTTCGCCCTGTTGACCCTCTATTGGGGCGTCTCCGCGCTCACCATCTGGGGCGTCGAGCATTATCGCACCATGCTGGCGGAGCAGCGCCGGATCTCCAAGCGCCTGATCGAAGAAGAAGATTATCGCAAGGTGCTAGTCGACGAGCTGCAGCATCGACTGAAGAACAAGCTGTCGACCGTGCACGCCGTGCTGCACCAGGTGCTGCACGACGAGCCGCAGGTCTGGGCTAGGATCGACCCGCGGCTGCGCTCGCTGGCCGCGACCGATGATCTGATCTCGCGGATCGACAAGGCCGGTTGCGACATCCGCGACCTCCTGATCTCGGAGCTCGGCCCCTATGGCCATGTCCGCTTCACCCTCAACGGCGACCGGCTGTTCCTGCCGCCGAAGCTAGCGGTGACATTGTCATTGATGTTTCACGAGCTCGCCACCAATGCCGGAAAATACGGCGCGTTCTCGTCACCGCGCGGTTTGTTGCAGGTGTCATGGACCGTCAGCGACGATCGACTGACGATTACCTGGGATGAAACCGAGGGGCCGACCATTGGCAAAATCTCCGAGCCCGGCTTCGGCACCAAGCTCCTGAAGTCGGCGCTATCGGCCTTCGACGGCAAGACCGAGGTCTCCTATTTGAAGACCGGACTACATTGCATCATGCAATGCCGCATTCCCAAGAGTGAGTGACGAACAGCGAACGCCGCTCGATTGAATCACCCAAGCCTCTACGACGTCATGGCCGGGCTTGTCCCGGCCATCCACGCCTTGCTTCGTTGCGCGAAGAACGTGGATGCCCGGGACAAGCCCGGGCATGACGAACTCCGAGCGAATACGCGTCGCCACAAACGAAGGCGAACCGCGCATTCCGCTCGCGCTTTCGCAAGCGCTGTTGACCTTCTGTTAATGACGATCGGCGGCGCGCCTCGCAACGCGGCAAGTTTCTCGCAAAACACCCCCGTATTTCTGCGGACCCCTTAACCAAACCTAAGAGGGAACCGCGCATGATCGCGCCCATTGCAAAGGCGCGCTGAAACAACAAGATTCATGACTTCTATGAACGACAACAAATATTCCGGCGCGAGTGAAGCCGAACTCGGATTTCTCAAGGAAATCGTTAGAATGCTGCCTGCCGGCCTGACCGTGCAGGACGCGCAAGGCAAGCTTCTGCTGGTCAACGATGTCGCCGCCGCACAGCTCGGCATCGACGGCAGCCGTCCCTCGCCGGATCTGGCGCAGCGCCGCGAAGCCTGCGATCGCGCGCTGAAGGCCGGACATCCCGTCACATCCGAAGAAGCACTCCAGGACGGCGCCGCACGCCAGGTGCTGTTGACCACCCATCGGCCGGTGCAGCTCGCCGGACGCGATCTGCTGATCTCTGCCTCCGCCGACATCACCGAACAGAAGAATTTCGAGGACCAGCTGTTCCGCTCGGCCTATTTCGACGAGCTGACCGGCCTGCCCTCGCGGCGCGTGATCGAGCATCGCGCCACCAGCCTGCTGGCGCGCGATCGCGGCAGCGACCGCTTTGCCCTCGCCTTTCTCGACGTCGACAATTTCAAGCATATCAACGACTATTACGGCCACGCCGTCGGCGACGCGCTGCTGGTCGAGCTGTCGAAGCGGCTCGGGCGCGATTTGCGCGAGTCCGACATGCTCTCGCGCATCTCGGGTGACGAATTCCTGCTGTTGCTCTCGCCGATCCAGAGCCAGGACGAAGTCGCCGAGTTCATGCGCGCGACGCTGGAGCGTCTGACCGCGCCGTTCTTCATCGACAATTCGGAAGTCTTCGTCTCCACCTCGGTCGGCGTCAGCCTCTATCCCGACCACGGCCGCAGCTTCGAGACGTTGCGCCAGAACGCCGACATCGCGATGTATCGCATCAAGAACGACGGCAAGGGATCTGCCGCCTTCTTCGATGCCAGCATGGAGCGCGAGGCGCTGGCGCGGATGAAGATCGAGCAGTCGCTGCGGCTCGCCATCCTCGAGAAGCGCTTCTGCTGCGCCTTCCAGTCCAAGGTCGACATTCGCACCCAGGAAGTGAAGGGCATCGAGGCGCTGGTTCGCTTGCGCGACGACGAAGGCGTGATCCAGGCGCCCGGCTCGTTCATCAACTTGGCGAGCGAGCTCGGGCTGATCGACGAGCTGACCCATCTCGTGCTCGCCGAGATCGTCAAGTCGATCGACCTGATCAACGAGACCTTTGGCGCGGAAGCGACCATCAGCATCAACGTCGCCGCCAAGCAGGCCGGCAATCCCGAGTTCATGCGCAATTTTGCCCAGGCGCTGGATGACACCGGCTTTCCCCGGCGATTCATGATCGAGGTGACGGAAGATGCCTTCGTCGCCAAGAACCACTTCCAGGTCGAGATCTTGCCGATGTTCCGCAAGCTCGGCGTGGGCATCTCCATCGACGATTTCGGCACCGGCTATTCGTCGCTGTCGGCCCTCGCTGATATCACCGCCGACGAAATCAAGATCGACCGTTCCTTCATTACGGACATCCATAAACGGCCGCGCAGCCAGGGCATCTTGCGCGCGATCGAATCCTTGAGCGAAGCGCTCGGCATGACCGTGATCGCCGAGGGCATCGAATCCTACGAGGAGCTCGCCTATCTCCAGGCGGCGACCAAGATCCGCTACGCGCAAGGCTATTATTTCGCCCGCCCGATCTTCCTCGAAGAGCTGAAGCTCGCGACTCCCGCCTCCAGCGAGTCCCGCGCCAGCGTGTCCGCCCGCCCGACGCAGCAGAACCGCCAGGGTTATTCGCGGGCGAACGGGTATCGGCGGTAGGCCGAGAGCGGCGCTCCAATCTCGGTGTCGTCGCCCGGCTTGACCGGGCGACCCAGTATTCCAGAGACAGTCGTTGTTGAACCGATAAGCCGCGGCGTACTGGATGCCCCGGTCAAGCCGGGGCATGACAGTGGTGGGGATGGCACGCATCCCGCCATTAACCCCGTCCCACCGATTTCCCTTTGAAATACCTGCCTTTTTGATAAGACACAGGCGGACCTCCCCGAGGCACGCTCATGTCCAACTCCCGCTCCAGCGTCAGCGACCCCGCCTATGTCCGCGCGCGGGCGATGGTGACGCTGTTCGAGCGGCTGGAGCATCTGTGCGAGGGCGCGATTGCGATCGATCGCGGCGGGCGGGTCATCTACGTCAACGAGAAATACCTGACCTCGCTTGGCCTCAAACATACGTCCGAGGCGATCGGACGTCCGATCGAGGAGATCATCCCGAACAGCCTGATGCGGAATGTCGTCGAGAGCGGCGAGCCGATCCTGCTCGACATCATGGAGCTCGGCGGCGAGCAGCTCGTGGTCACGCGCATGCCGATCGAGGACGAGGACCGCAACGTCATCGGCGCGATCGGCTTCGTGCTCTACGACCATCTCGAGAGTCTCAAGCCACTGCTCGCACGCGTCGCCCAGCTCGAGAGCGATTTGCGCCTGGCGCGGCGGCTTTTGTCCAACGCCCGCGCGGCGCGCTTCACCTTTACGGACTTCGTCGGCGCGACGCCGGGAATCGCGCAGGCCAAGGAGCTCGCAGGCCGCGCCGCCCGGCAGAATGTCACCGTGCTCCTCACCGGCGAGACCGGGACGGGCAAGGAGATGCTGGCGCAAGCCATTCACAACGCATCGTCCCGCGCCGACAAGCCGTTTGTCAGCGTCAACGTCGCAGCCGTCCCCGATACGCTGATCGAATCCGAGTTTTTCGGTACCGCGCCCGGGGCCTATACCGGCGCCGATCGCAAGGGACGTGAAGGCAAATTCCGGATCGCCGACGGCGGCACGTTATTTCTGGACGAGATCGGCGAGATGCCGCTGCAATTGCAGAGCAAGCTGTTGCGGGTGCTGCAGGAGCGCGAGATCGAGCCACTTGGATCGGACAAGGTTTCGAAGATCGACGTGCGTGTTATCGCCGCCACCAATGTCGATCTGCACAAGCGCGTCAGCGAGGGCACGTTCCGAGCCGACCTCTATTACCGCCTCAACGTGCTCTCGATCGGCCTGCCGCCGCTGCGCGACTGTCTCGGTGATCTCCCTGATATCAGCGCCCGGCTGCTCGAGGAGATCAGCGCCTCCGGCGACTATGTCAGCGCAAAGATCACGCCGAGCGCATTGTCGGCGCTGGCCCGCTACGACTGGCCGGGCAATGTCCGCGAGCTCCGCAACATCCTGGAGCGCGCGCTGATCCTGAGCGATTCCGGGCGGCTGACCGGCGACGATTTCGTCCGCATCCTCCCTGTCGGCACGGATGCGCGGCCGGCTTCGACGGTACGGGCAGCCGGCACTGTGATGCCCTATGCGGAAGCCGAAGCCGAGTTTGAGAAGCACACGCTCGAGCAGGCGCTGGCCGCCAGCAACGGCCAGATCTCCGAGGCGGCAAAGCTGCTCCAGATCTCGCGCGCGACCTTCTACAAGAAGCTCGCCAAGTTCGGCCTCGCGACGGGATCTGCCTCCGTCTGAGTTTCGAGACGGAGACTGTCCGGAGTCTCAGACTCCGGACACGCTGCGCCGCGGTTCAATCCGGACACAGACGAAGAAATTGCCGGGATTTCAGCCATTTTGCGTAAAGACATCGCATCTGGCGCGGACCTTGCTCTTCGCTTTGCACAATGACGCATGCCGCACATGCGCATTCGCAAACAGGGAGGACGCAAGATGAGTGAAGCGATCTCAGTCCATCAGCTGCAGGCAAAACAGCCCTCGCACGTCACGGTCGCAACGGCGAGCCTGATCGGCACGGCCATCGAGTGGTACGACTTCTTCCTCTACGGCACCGCCGCGGCACTGATCTTCAACAAGCTGTTCTTTCCGACCTTCGATCCCATGATCGGCACGCTGCTGGCGTTCGCGACCTACGCGCTCGGCTTCATCGCGCGTCCGCTCGGCGGGGTCGTATTCGGTCACTACGGCGACAAGATCGGCCGCAAGACGATGCTGTACCTCACGCTGCTGATCATGGGCGCGGCGACGGCGGCGATCGGATTCCTTCCGACCTACGACACCGCCGGCATCTGGGCCGCGGTCCTGCTCGTTACCTGCCGCCTGGTTCAGGGCTTTGGCCTTGGCGGCGAATGGGGCGGCGCGGTGCTGATGGCCGTTGAGCATGCACCCGAGAACAGAAAGGGCTTTTACGGAAGCTGGCCGCAACTCGGCGCGCCGCTCGGCCTCGTGTTGGGCACGCTGGTCTTCACGGTGGTGTCCTCGACGCTATCAGACGCGCAGCTCTACGCGTGGGGCTGGCGCATCCCGTTCCTGTTCTCGATCGCGCTGGTGCTGGTCGGCCTGTGGATCCGCTTCACCATCGCGGAATCGCCGGAGTTCCAGAAAGTAAAGGACAGCAAGCAGGAAGTGAAGATGCCGATCCTCGAAGCGATCAGGATGTACCCCAAGAACATCCTGCTCGCGATGGGCGCGCGCTTTGCAGAGAACGGCTTTTTCTACATCTACGCGACCTTCGTTCTCGCCTATGCGACGCAATCGCTCGGCATGAACCGGCAGGACATGCTGAACGGCGTGCTGATCGCAGCCGCGATCGAGACCGTCACCATTCCCGCCTTCGGCGCACTGTCCGACAAGGTTGGGCGCCGGCCGGTCTATATTTTCGGCGCCGTGTTCTCGGCACTGATGTCGTTCCCGCTGTTCATGCTGCTCTCGACCAAGAATCCGCAGCTCGCCTGGATCGCAATCGTGCTTGGGCTCGCGGTCGGTCATGCCGCGATGTACGGCCCGCAGGCGAGCTTCCTGTCGGAGCTGTTCGGCACCAAGGTGCGCTATAGCGGCGTCTCGCTCGGCTACAATCTTGCCTCGATCTTCGCCGGTGCGCTGTCGCCGTTGATCGCGACGGGCCTGATGACCGCGTATGCGCCCGCGACCTGGCCGATCTCGCTCTACATGATTGCGCTCGCGATCATCACGGTGGTCTCGGTCTATTTCGCCACCGAAACGCGCAAGGTCAGTTAGCTCCTGAATGACGCTCGCTGCACGGGAGCGGCTCGCCGCTCCCGTGACACAGATCAAACAAAGCAAGACAAGCGGGCCATACGATCCGCAGCAAACATGGGAGGAAATGCGATGAGCCAGCATCCTGCCTTGGCTTACCTGCCAAATTCCGAGAAAGGCAAGATCGTCACCGCGGCCGAGTCCGTGATGCTGATCCGCGACGGCGACACGGTCGCCACCGGCGGCTTCGTCGGCATCGGCTTTGCCGAGGAGATCGCGGTGGCGCTGGAGGAGCTGTACCTCTCCAACGAGGGGGATGCCCCTTACACGCAGGGCAAGCCGCGCAATCTGACGCTGGTCTATGCCGCGGGCCAGGGCGATGGCAAGCATCGTGGCCTCAACCATTTCGCGCATGAAGGGCTGGTTCGCCGCGTGATCGGCGGGCACTGGGGCCTCGCGCCAAAACTTCAGCAGCTGGCGATCGCCAACCAGATCGAGGCCTATAATCTGCCGCAGGGCGTGATCACGCACCTGTTCCGCGACATCGCGGCACATCGGCCGGGCCACATCACCCGCGTCGGCATGGGGACCTTCGTCGATCCCAGGCATGGCGGCGGCAAGCTGAATGCGCGCACCACCGAGGACATGGTCGAACTGATCACGCTGCGCGGCGAGGAATGCCTGCTCTACCGGACGTTCCCGATCAATATCGGGATCATCCGCGCCACCACCGGCGATCCCGACGGCAACCTCACCATGGAGAAGGAAGCGCTGACGCTGGAGGCGCTGGCGATCGCCATGGCCGCGCATAACTCCGGCGGCATCGTCATCGCCCAGGTCGAGCGCGTCGCCGAGAGCGGCAGCCTCAATCCCCGCCAGGTCAAGATTCCCGGCGTGCTGGTCGACTGCGTCGTCGTCGCCAAGCCCGAGCATCACTGGCAGACGTTTGGCACCCAATATAATCCGGCCTATTCTAGCGAGATCCGGGTGCGCGCAACGTCGCTGCCGGTGATGCCATTGAGCGAGCGCAAGATCATCGCGCGCCGTGCAGCCTTCGAGCTGAAGGCCAACAGCGTCGTCAATCTCGGCATTGGCATGCCCGAGGGGATCGCCTCAGTTGCCAATGAAGAACGCATCATCGACCTGATCACGCTGACAGCGGAGCCCGGCGTGATCGGCGGCATTCCCGCAAGCGGCATCGATTTTGGCGCGGCGATCAACACCCAGGCCGTGATCGACCAGCCTTATCAATTCGACTTCTATGACGGTGGCGGACTGGACGCCGCCTTCCTCGGGCTCGCGCAGGTCGATCGCACCGGCAATCTCAACGTCAGCAAATTCGGACCGAAGCTTGCCGGCGCCGGCGGCTTCATCAACATCAGCCAGAACGCCAAGGAGGTCGTGTTCGTCGGCACCTTCGCAGCCGGCAAGCAGCGGATCGCGGTCGAAGACGGACGGCTCGCCATTGTCGAGGAAGCGAAATCCCGCAAATTCATCGACAAAGTCGAGCACGTGACCTTCAGCGGCCCCTTCGCCGCCGCGCGCGGACAGCGCGTGCTCTATATCACCGAGCGCTGCGTCTTCGCGCTGCGGCCCGACGGGCTCGAACTCATTGAAGTCGCACCCGGCATCGACATCGAACGCGACATTCTCAGCCTGATGGATTTCAGACCGCTGATCCCGCGCGACCCCGGCCTGATGGACGCCCGCATTTTCCGCGACGGCCCGATGGATTTGCGCGAGCGGCTGCTGACCATTCCGCTCGACCAGCGCTTCAGCCTCGACGAGCAACAGAACCTGTTCTTCATCAACCTCGAGCGCTATCCGTTACGCAGCAAGGCGGAGATCGACGAGATCGGGCGGATTGTGGCGGCCAGGCTCAGCCCGCTCGGCCGCAAGGTTTACGCCATCGTCAATTATGACAACTTCTCGATTCTGCCTGAGCTGCTGGATGATTATTCGGCCATGGTGCGGAGCCTGGTCGACCGCTTCTATGTCGGCGTATCGCGCTACACCACGTCCGGCTTCCTGCGCATCAAGCTCGGCGAAGCGCTCGAGAGGCGCGGCGTCGCGCCGCATATTTTCGAGAGCGCGGATGAGGCGCAGTCGGACTGGCGTCAGATCGAGGGCGCAGCGCTTCGTGCCGCCGCACCACAAGCAACACGGTCGGCTCAAAAATGATGCAGCCACCGCACGCAGAGCCTCAGCCGGAAGGTTGCATTGCAATGTTCGTCAGGCTGTGCAAATCGCTATTGCCAAGTAGATCCTAGTCAGGAGGACATCGTGCGTCGAACAACCATCATAACAACAACTCTTCTCGCGCTCGCCGCGGCCACCTCCGCGCGCGCGGACGACCTCAAGGTCGCGCTGATTTACGGCAAGACGGGTCCGCTCGAGGCGTATGCCAAGCAGACCGAAACCGGCCTGCAGATGGGCTTTGAATACGCCACCAAGGGCACCATGATGATCGACGGTCGCAAGATCGTCATCATCACCAAGGACGACCAGGGCAAGCCGGACCTGTCGAAGGCTGCGCTTGCGGAAGCCTATCAGGATGACAAGGCCGATATCGCGATCGGCACGACCTCGTCGGCAGCAGCGCTCGCGATTCTCCCCGTTGCCGAGGAGAACAAGAAGATCCTGATCGTCGAGCCGGCGGTCGCGGATCAAATTACCGGCGAGAAGTGGAATCGCTACATCTTCCGCACCGCGCGCAATTCGTCGCAGGACGCGATCTCGAACGCGGTCGCGATCGGCAAGCAGGGCGTCACCGTTGCGACCTTGGCGCAGGACTACGCCTTCGGCCGCGACGGCGTCGCCGCCTTCAAGGAGGCGCTCGCAAAGACCGGCGCGACGCTCGGCGCGGAAGAATACGCGCCCACCAGCACCACGGACTTCACCGCGGTCGGCCAGCGCCTGTTTGATGCGCTGAAGGATAAGCCCGGCCGCAAGGTGATCTGGGTGATCTGGGCGGGCGCCGGCAATCCGCTGGCCAAGTTGCAGGACATGGATCCGAAGCGCTACGGCATCGAGCTCTCCACCGGCGGCAACATCCTGCCGGCGCTCGCGGCCTACAAGAGCCTGCCGGGCATGGAAGGCGCGACCTACTATTACTACGACATCCCCAAGAACCCGGTGAACGACTGGCTCGTCGCCGAGCACCAGAAGCGCTTCAACGCGCCGCCGGACTTCTTCACCGCGGGTGGCTTTGCAGCCGCGATGTCCGTCGTCACCGCCGTCACCAAGGCGAAGTCGACCGACACCGAGAAGCTGATCACGGCGATGGAAGGCATGGAGTTCGACACGCCGAAGGGCAAGATGGTGTTCCGCAAAGAGGACCATCAGGCGCTGCAGAGCATGTATCACTTCAAGGTCAAGGTCGATCCGAACGTCGCCTGGGCCGTGCTCGAGCCGGTGCGCGAGCTGAAGATCGAGGACATGAACGTTCCGATCAAGAACAAGCGCTGAGCGTGCTTCACCTCTCCCATAGGGAGAGGTCGCGCCGAATGCGCGGGTGAGGGGTTCCGCCCTCTCGTGGGACCTAAGCCCCCTCACCCGATTTGCTGCGCAAATCGACCTCTCCCCTTTGGGGAGAGGTGAACTAGAAAGACCAACCTGGTTCGTAAGAATGACGCTCTCTCTCGAGACCCGCGACCTCACCATCCGCTTCGGCGGGCATGTCGCCGTCAACAACGTCTCCTGCACGTTCCGCCCGGGCGAGCTCACCGCCATCGTCGGACCGAACGGCGCCGGCAAGACCACCTATTTCAATCTGATTTCGGGACAGCTGCGCGCTTCCGCAGGCCACATCCTGTTCGACGGTACCGACATCACCCAGCACTCCGCGCCACTGCGGACCCGTGCGGGTCTCGGGCGTGCGTTCCAGCTCACTAATCTCTTTCCGAATCTCACCGTGGAAGAGAACGTCCGCCTCGCGGTGCAGGCCGCCTCCGGTACGCATTACGACATGCTGCGTCCCTGGATGGTTCGCCGCGATCTCATCGCACGCGCGGATGCCATCCTCGACCAGGTCGCGCTCGGCAATCGCCGCGGCGTCGCCGCGACCGTGCTGTCGCATGGCGATCAGCGCAAGCTCGAGGTCGCGCTGATGATCGCGCTGGAGCCAAAGGTGTTCATGTTCGACGAGCCGACCGCCGGCATGAGTATCGACGAAGTGCCCGTTGTGCTGAATCTCATCGCGCAGCTCAAGCAGGACAAGAGCAAGATCATCCTGCTCGTCGAGCACAAGATGGACGTGGTGCGCTCGCTCGCCGACCGCATCATCGTCCTGCACAACGGCCAGCTTGTCGCCGACGGCCAGCCGGCCGAGGTGATCGCCTCGCCGATCGTGCAGGAAGCCTATCTCGGCGTCGCCCCGAAGAGTGCCGCATGAGCGATCTCCTCAAACTCTCCGGCGTGCACACCCATATCGGCCGCTATCACATTCTCCAGGGCATCGATCTCGCTGTGCAGCAAGGACAGGTCACGATGCTGCTCGGGCGCAACGGCGCCGGCAAGACCACGACGCTGCGTACCATCATGGGCCTGTGGCAGGCCTCGTCGGGCGAGATCACGCTCGCCGGCGAGCGCATCGAAAGCCGGGTCACGCCCGACATCGCCCGGCTCGGTGTCGGCTATGTGCCGGAGAGCATGGCTGTGTTCTCCGACCTCACGGTGAAGGAAAATCTCATTCTCGCGGCCCGCGACGCAGCGATGGACGACAAGCAGCTGGAATGGATCTTTGGCTTCTTCCCGGCGCTGCGGCGGTTCTGGCTGTCGCGCGCGGGAAGCCTGTCAGGCGGGCAAAAACAAATGCTGTCGATCGCGCGCGCGATCATCGAGCCGCGCAAGCTGCTGCTGATCGACGAGCCCACCAAGGGACTGGCGCCCGCCATCGTCATGGCGCTGATCGAGTGTCTGAAGGAGATCAAGCGCAAGGGCGCGACCATTCTCCTCGTCGAGCAGAATTTCTTTGCCGCCCGCGAGCTCGGGGACAACGTGCTGGTCATGGACAACGGCACCATCGTCCACCGCGGCGAGATGGCGGCGTTGGCCTCCGACGTGCCGCTGCAGGAGCGGCTCTTGGGCCTCAGCCTGGAGGCACATCAGTGACTGACCTTGCCGCCACCGATCCGCTGCCGAAGCCGAAGCGCGACCTCGCGCCGATCCTGCTGCCGATCGCGCTTGCACTTGTCATGATCCCGCTCGTCGGTTCGCCCTCGACCTGGCTGACGCTGACCGCGGCGAGCCTCGCCATGGGCATGATGATCTTCATCATGGCCTCGGGGCTGACGCTGGTGTTCGGCCTGATGGACGTGATGAACTTCGGCCATGGTGCCTTCATCGCGGTCGGCGCCTATATTGCGACGCTGGTGTTCGCGCCGTTCGCAGCATCCGTGCAGGCGGATTCGCTGTGGGTGAACCTCGCTGTGCTGGCGCCGGCGGCGCTGCTGTCGATGGCGGTCTCCGGCGCGCTCGGCCTGGTCGTCGAGCGCGTGCTGATCCTTCCCGTCTATGGCCAGCATCTGAAGCAGATCCTGATGACGACGGGCGGGCTGATCGTTGCAGAACAAACGCTCTATGCGCTGTGGGGGCCGCAGATCATTCCGATGCCGCTACCGTCCTCGCTGCGAGGCTCCTTCATCCTCGGCGACGTCGCCATCGCCAAGTATCGCGTGCTGGCGACGCTGATCGGGCTCGCCGTCTTCGTCGCGATCCAGCTCGTGCTCAACCGCACCAAGCTCGGACTTCTGATCCGCGCCGGCGTCGAGAACCGCGAGATGGTGGAGGCGCTCGGCTATCGCATCCGTCGCCTGTTCCTTGGCGTATTCATGGCGGGATCGGCCTTGGCCGGCCTCGGCGGTGTGATGTGGGCGCTCTATCGCGAGCAGGTCCATGCCTCCATGAGCGACGAGCTCACCGTCTTGATCTTCGTCGTCGTCATCATCGGCGGCCTGGGCTCGATCGGCGGCTGCTTCATCGGCGCGATCCTCGTTGCGATGGTTGCCAATTATGGTGGCTTCCTGGTGCCGAAACTCGCTCTCGTGTCCAACATCCTGCTGATGGTCGCCATTCTGATGTGGCGGCCGCGCGGCCTCTATGCGGTGACAAGCCGATGATGATCCTGTCGGGCGATCCGCCGCGGAGCCGTGTTCTCACCCTCGTTCTCCTCGTCATCATCCTGGCGCTGGCGGCAACGCCGTTCCTGTTTCCGGGCGCGAAGCCTCTGAACGTCGCGGCCAAGATCTGCGTGTTTGCCGCGCTGGTTGCCTCCTACGACCTGCTGCTCGGCTACACCGGCTCGGTGTCGTTCGCCCACACCATGTTCTACGGCATCGGCAGCTACGCGATCGCGATCGCGCTCTACGGCATGGGCCCGAACTGGGCTGCGGTCGCGACCGGAATCGTCGTCGGCCTGCCACTGGCCGCGCTGCTTGCGCTCGCCATTGGCCTGTTCTCGCTGCGGGTCGCGGCGATCTTCTTTGCCATGATTACGCTCGCGGTCGCCTCCGCCTTCCAGGTGCTGGCCTCGCAACTCTCCTGGCTCACCGGTGGCGAAGACGGACGCAGCTTCCAGCTGCCGGAGTTGCTGCGTCCCGGCACGGTGCTGATCGCCAAGAGCGTCTTCGGCTTCGAGATCAACGGGCGCATCCTGACTTTCTATCTCGTGTTCGCGATCTCGGCCCTGATGATTCTCGCACTGCTGCGGGTGGTGAACTCGCCATTCGGCCGCGTGCTGCAGGCAATCCGTGAAAACCGCTTTCGCGCCGAGGCGCTCGGCTTCCGCACCGTGTTCCATCTCACCTATGCCAATTGCCTCGCGGCCCTCGTCGCCGCCGGCGCCGGCATCCTGAATGCGCTGTGGCTGCGCTATGCCGGCCCGGATACGTCGCTGAGCTTCTCCATCATGCTGGACATTCTCTTGATGGTCGTGATCGGCGGCATGGGCACGATCTACGGCGCGATCATCGGCGCCACGATCTTCATCCTCGCGCAAAACTATCTGCAATCGCTGATGGGCGTCGCTTCCAAGGCCGCATCAGAAGCCGGCCTGCCGCTACTGCCGGGGTTGCTGCATCCAGACCGCTGGTTGCTTTGGCTGGGCCTCCTCTTCATTGCCAGCGTCTATTTCTTCCCAACCGGCGTGGTCGGACGGTTGCGCAATGGCCGTGGCGAGAAGAGCGCGGGCGCCTCGCATTAGGCCTTCATTAACGATGCAGCGCAGCGCGCGGCGCACGCGGCGCACAACCGGCACGCGATGCGGAGCGGCTCCCGCGTTGCTAGCTCTCCGTACTATTCCGCAACCGGTTTAAGCCATGGGTAACCGGCTTTCCTAAGCATTGCGCCACCTGTCCGTAGTATTTCTGTTCCTCCAGGGGAGTGGGATGCGCCAGGGTTTTCCAGGAATGGCAGCTGCAATGTTCCGGGCTGCGAAGAGCGGCTGGGACGCTGCCATGCGGCGCGGCCCCGTGCTGTGGCTGACACTCTCGGGCGCCTTGCTGGTGGCAGGCATCTTCGCTGTGACCGCGATGGCCATCGGCGAATTTCGCGAGCGCACGCTGACCAACCGCGAGCGCGAGCTGGAAAACACCGTGCAGCTGATCGCCAAGCACTTCGATCAGCAATTTGAAGATTCCGACGTCGTCGCGGCCGAATTGATCGGGCAGATGCGCCTGCCGGAGATCACCTCGCCGCAGATGTTCCACGAGCGCATGTCAGGGCCTGACGCCAACCGGATGCTGCGCGGCAAGATCAGCGCGGTCTCCTATCTCGGCGACATCGCAATCTACGATTCCGACGGCGAGCTGATCGCCTGGTCGCGCGCGCAGCCTCTACCGAAGATCAACGTCTCCTCGCGGGCCTATTTCCAGTCGTTCAAGACCAATGCGATGTCGGAGCCAGTGCTGCTGGAGTCCGTGCGCAGTTTCCTGATCGGCAAGTGGACCACGGTCATCGCGCGACGGCTGAGCCTGCCTGACGGTACCTTCGTCGGCGTGCTGGTCCGGCGAATCGATCCCGACAGCTATCAGCGCTATTTCGCCTCGGTCGCGCTAGCGGATGGCGCCGCCATCACGCTGTTCGACCGCGAAGGCGTGATGCTGGCGCGCTACCCGCACGTCGAGTCGATGATCGGGGCCAATTACAAGAACGCGCCGCTGATGCAGAAGGTGCTGACCCGAGGCGGTCAGCACACGCTCCGCGTCAAGAGCCCGGTCGACGGCACGGAGAAGCTCGGCTCGGCCGTATCGCTGACTCATTTCCCGCTGGTCATCGTCGCCACCAACACCGTGTCGGCTGCGCTTGCCGACTGGCGGCAGCAGACCGGCTTCATGGTCACCACCGCGACGTTGTCGGCCGCCGTGATCGCGCTGATCCTGTTCATGATCATCCGTCAGATCAACCGGCAGAACCGCGAAGCCCAGAGCCGGCTGGAGGCGGAGCGGCTACGGCTCGACACCGCCATCAACAACATGTCGCAAGGGCTGATCCTTTACGACGCCGCCGGCTATATCGTCACCTGCAATCGCCGCTATGCCGACATGTTCGGCCTCTCCCATGACATCATCAAGCCCGGCTGCCACATCCACCAGGCGATGTACCATCGCAAGGAGCGCAATGCGTTCAGCGGCAATGTCGAAGAGTTTTGCGCTGATGTCATGAAGGGCGTCGCCGAGGGCAAGGTCGCCACGAAATTGCATCAGCTGCCCAACGGCCGTTCATTTCAGGTCATCAACACCCCGCTGGCGCAAGGCGGATGGGTTGCCACGATCGAGGAGATCACCGAGCGGCGCAAGCTGGAGCAGGAGCGCGACCGCAATTACACGTTCCTCCGCGAGATCATCGATCACATTCCCTCGCAGATCACGGTGAAGGACGCCCACACGCGGCAGTATCTGCTGCTCAACGGAGTCGCAGAGCAGCTGTTCGGCCAATCTCGACAGGAAGTCGTTGGCAAAACCGCTTTCGACATCTTCCCGGAGGCGGCCGCCGCCAACATAACCGAAGATGACGACAGCGCGCTGAAATCGACCGAGGGCTTGTTCAAGGACGAGCACGCTTGGCAGATGCCGGGTATGGGATTGCGCTACATCACGTCAACCCGGATCGGGATTCGCGACAAAGCCGGTGAGACGCGCTATCTCGTCCATGTCATCGATGACGTCACCGAGCGGCGACCGGCCGACGAGAAGATCGCGCATATGGCGCATTACGATGCGCTGACCGACCTGCCGAACCGCACATTGTTCCGCGAGCAGATCGAGCGCGAGCTGGCGAAGGTCGCCGGCGGTGAACAATTCGCGCTGCTCTATATCGACGTCGACGAGTTCAAGGGCATCAACGATTCACTCGGTCACCATGTCGGCGACGAGTTGCTGAAGGCGATCGCGGGCCGGATCCGCGCCTGCCTCAAGCCGGGCGACCTGATCGCGCGGCTCGGCGGCGACGAGTTTGCGGTCATCCAGACCGGCGTCGAGTCGTCGACAGACGTGCTGGCCTTCGTGACACAGATCCACGAAGCAATCCGCCGCCCCTATCACTGCCTCGGCCACCAGCTTTCCACCGACGCCAGCATCGGCATCGCGCTGGCGCCACAGGACGGCGCCGACCTCGACCAGCTCATCAAAAACGCCGACCTCGCGATGTACGGAGCCAAGGCGGAGGGACGGCGCACCTATCGCTTCTTCGTGCCGGAGATGGATGCGAGCGCCAAGGCCCGCCTCACCCTGGAGCAGGATTTGCGCCAGGCACTGGTCGACGGTGGCTTCGAGATTCACTATCAGCCTCTGGTCAACCTGCAATCGGGCGAGGTCTCCGGCTGCGAGGCGCTGCTACGCTGGCGTCACCCGGAACGCGGCATGGTTTCGCCGGCCGAATTCATTCCGATCGCCGAAGATACCGGCCTGATCAACGAACTCGGCGACTGGGTGCTGCGCACGGCCTGCAACGAGGCCGCGACCTGGCCCGCTCATATACGCGTCGCGGTCAACGTCTCGCCGGTACAGCTCAAATGCGACACGCTGGCGCTGCGGATCGCGGGCGCGCTCGCCGCTTCCGGCCTTGAGCCGCGGCGGCTCGAACTCGAGATCACCGAGGCCGTGCTGATCCGCGATGACGAGGCAGCGCTCTCGATCCTGCATCAGCTCCGTTCGATCGGCGTACGCATCGCGCTCGACGATTTCGGCACCGGCTATTCCTCGCTGAGCTATCTGAAGCGCTTCCCGTTCGACAAGATCAAGATCGATCGCTGCTTTGTGGCCGATATTGACGACGCGAGCGGATCGCCCGTGATCGTGCAGGCGGTGGTGAACATCGCCGCTGCCAGCAACATGACCACGGTCGCCGAAGGCGTCGAGACCGAGGCCCAGCGCGAGATGCTGCGCACGCTCGGCTGTACGGAGATGCAGGGCTATCTGTTCAGCAAGCCGAAGCCGGCGGCCGAGGTACGCGAGCTGTTCGGCCCTGGTGACGCCTTTCCCGTCGCGGCGGTGGCCTGACATGGCAAGGTCTTCCAAAAAAGTCGACGTCGCGCATTCCTATGCCGTACGGCTGATGCAGCATCTGGTGGTGCCAACCTTCGTGATCGATCCGAAGCGGCGCGTCGTGATCTGGAACAGGGCTTGCGAACGGCTGACCGGCGTCGCCGCCTCCGAGGTGATCGGCACGACGAAACACTGGCAGGCCTTCTACGAGACCAAGCGCCCTTGCCTCGCCGACCTCGTCGCACTCGATCGTCCCGAGCAGCTGCCGGAGTTCTACTCTGAATATGCGGCGCGCGGTCATAATGGGCTTGGCTTCAACGCGGAGAACTGGTGCGTGATGCCGAAGCTCGGCAGCCAGCTTTATCTTGCGATCGACGCAGGTCCCATCCACGACGAGGCCGGCAATCTGATCGCCGTGGTGGAGACGCTGCGCGACCTCACCGACCAGAAGCGCGCCGAGATGGCACTGAAGGAGCTCGCCACCAAGGACGGGCTGACCGGATTGTCGAACCGTCGTTCGTTCGACCAGATGCTCATGACGGAATGGGCACGCGCGCAGCGCACGCGGAAGCCGCTGACGCTGCTGTTCGTCGATGTCGATCACTTCAAGCTGTTCAACGACGAACATGGCCATCAGACCGGCGACGAGTGCCTGCGCGAAGTCGCGCGCGTCGTCAGCCGCCATGCGGTGCGCCCGCTCGATCTCGCCGGCCGCTATGGCGGTGAGGAATTTGCGCTGATCCTCCCCGACATGAGCAGCGACGATGCCTGCGCCATCGCCGAGGAAATCCGCAGCGCCGTGATGGCCTTGGCGATCACCCACGGTGCCCATGGGGCTGGCGAACACGTCACCCTCAGCGTCGGCGTCGCCAGTCACGTCCCCTGCGAGGCCGACGGCGGCCCAGACCGGCTATTGGGTGCGGCCGACCAGGCGCTCTATGCCGCCAAGCGGCTCGGCCGTAACCGTGTCGTCTGCTCCGAGCGGGTACTGGCCGAATTCGCAGGCCTCGGCCGGGATAATCTCACTGTTCCGGGCCTCACCCCGCGCAAATTGGCCTAAAGCGCGACGATTGCCGCGGCGAGACCGGTTGCTCCCCCCTCGCCAATCGGCTAAATGAGGCCTCGCTGCACCCGTAGCTCAGCTGGATAGAGCGTTGCCCTC
>JAEWHT010000226.1 GCA_023387695.1 Pseudomonadota bacterium
TCCGACCTCTCCCCGCAAGCGGGGCGAGGTGAAGAGGGCGCCCGCGTCGGTCATCCGTAATCGCGCGAGACAAAACTGCCTGCCATTTCGTGCAGCGGGAGAAGCGCCTCGACGCGCTTCTCCGAAATATGGATAGCCATTTCATTGACCGATCGCGCAGTTCGCTCGATATTCTCAGCATCGAAACTGCTCCTCGAGCCAAAGCCGCCACATGACAACCGATCGCCAGCGCAATGAGAACGACATGCATGCCTGCATGACGCGGCGCTGTTTCTCGGCGGCGACCGGCGCCTGTTGTTGTTGCTGACCGCGCTCTAGCAACACCCCAAGAGTCGATCTCACAACAGGAACGCCGAAATCTCGGCGAACGAGTAGTCATGTCCCAACTCCAGTCCAAGGCCTACATCATCGAAATCCAGGATCGTGCCGCCGGCATCATCGCCCGTGATGAGCGCGGTTTCCGCTTCTTCTCGTCCGAGCGCGTGTTCGACAGTCTCGAAGGCCGTCAATTCCGTTCGGCCCGCGAGGCCGAGCGTGCCGCCCGCGCCGTGCTCTCCGAGAGGAGCCGCCGCGCCAGTTCCCCCTTCTTCGCCAACTGAAAGGACGACACCATGATTGCACGACGACACCTTCTGACCGCAGCGCTGTTGCTCGCGACGAGCTTTGCCGCCCCCGCTCACGCCGAAGACAAGCCGACCGAAGTTCGCATCGGCACGCAAAAGGGCGGTCTCTTCCCGGCCGTGCGTCAACGCCAGACGTTGGAAAACGCCTTCAAGCCGCTCGGCATCGAGGTCAAGTGGATCGACTTCCAGTTCGGTCCGCCGCTGCTGGAAGCGATCAATGTCGGCAGCGTCGACTTCGGCTTCGTCGGGGATACCCCGCCGATCTTCGCGCAGGCCGGCGGCGCCAAGATTCGCTACACGGCGGCGGTGAAGTCCGAAGGCGACAACCATGCGATCATCGTGCCGAAGGATTCGCCGATCAAGACGCTGGCCGATCTCAAGGGCAAGCGGGTCGCCTTCGCCAAGGGATCGAGCGCGCACAATCTCCTGGTCGCAGCACTTGAAAAGGCGGGCCTATCCTGGTCCGACATCACGCCGGCACCGCTCGCGCCCGCCGATGCGACCGCGGCCTACGTCAAGGGTTCGGTCGATGCCTGGTCGATCTGGGATCCGTATCTCGCGCTCGCCGAGTTGAAGGAGAACGCGCGCGTGCTCGTCTTCGACAAGGACGTGCACAAGCCCAACGCCTATTACATCGCCAACTCCGATTTCGTGGAGAAGTATCCCTCGCTCGTGGCCAAGCTCAACACGACCTTCGCCGCCGAAGGCGCGTGGGCGAACGCGCATCACGAGGAGGTCGCCAAAGCGCAGGCTGAAGCGACCGGTGTGGACATCGACGCGATCAGGCGCTTCGTGAACCGGTCGACCTACAGCGTGGTGCCGATCGACGCCGAGGTGGTCAAGACGCAGCAGGCTGTCGCCGACCGCTTCGCAAAGCTCAGCCTGATCCCAAAGCCGGTCAACATCTCCGACATCGTCTGGAAGTGGACGCCGGGCTCTTAACCCCTGAGCGCTGCCAGCAACTCATCCGGGCGCTCGGCCATGATCATGTGGCCCGCGCCCGGCACCACGACAGTCTTCGCGTGCGGGATGGCAGCCGCAAGCGCCTTGCCGGCCTTGGCCGGCGTCATCATGTCCCGCTCGCCAAGGATGAGTGTCGTTGGCACTTTGACGGTCGCAGCAGCGGCAAGCGCATTCGCATAAGCATTGCAGGCCGATAAATCCCTGAACAGCACGCCCGGTTCGCAAGCCCCAAGCACGGCCTGTGCGCCGCCATGCATCCACAGGCCCGGCGCGAGGCTGCCGCCGAGCTCGGCGTTGAAGCCGAGGCCCCAGATCGAGACCATGTCGTTGGCGTCCTGCGAGTTGGCTTCCGCTGCCTTGAGCAGGTCCGGGCCGACCGTCATGGTTGCGGCCGTGCCGATCAGGCTCAGCGCTGAGACCTTGTCGGGATGGCGCGCTGCGGTCTCCAGCGAGATCAGCGATCCCATGGAGTGGCCGATCAGGTGAGCCTTCGTGCTTCCTGCCGCATTGAGCAATGAAGCGGTCCAGTCGGCCATGTCGGCGATGCTTCCCAGCGAAGGGCCGGCCGAGCGGCCATGGCCGGGAAGGTCCGGCGCCAACACGCCAAAGCCGTGGTGGGCGAACCATCGTGTGTGCAGCGCCCAGGTCGAATGATCGAACCCGGCGCCGTGGAGGAACACGACCGTGGGCAGGGACTTGTCGAACTCGCGGCCGCCGGTCGCAGCAAAGACCTCGGCGCCGTTGACGGAAAGCTTCATCGTGTCAAACCTTCTGCGAGATGCGCAGCGCCTGCGCGAGATCGTCGATGATGTCGGATGCGGTCTCGATGCCGACCGAGAGGCGCACCAGCTCCTCGCCGATGCCGGCGCCCTTGAGCTGCTCGGCATCCATCTGCTGATGCGTGGTCGAGGCGGGATGGATCACCAGCGTCTTGGCGTCGCCGACGTTGGCGAGATGGCTGATCATGCGCAGGGACTCGATGAACTTGCGCCCCGCGGGCCGTCCGCCCTTGATGCCGAAGGAGACGATCGAGCCCGCGCCGCGCGGCAGCAGCGTCTTTGCAAGCTGATAGTCGGGGTGGTTTTCCAGCGACGGATGCAGCACCCAGTCGACGGCCTTGTTGGACTTCAGCGCCTCCAGCACCAGGTGCGTGTTCTGGATGTGGCGGTCCATGCGCACGCCGAGCGTCTCGACGCCCTGCAGCAGCTGGAACGCGTTGGTCGGCGACAGGCAGGCGCCGAAATCGCGCAAACCTTCCGTGCGCGCGCGCATGATGAAGGCCGCCGTGCCGAATTGCTCATCGAAGACGATGCCGTGATAGCCGCCATAGGGCTCGGTCAGCACGCCGAATTTTTCGGAGCCGCGCCAGTCGAACCGGCCGCCATCGACGATGGCGCCGCCAATCGCGATGCCGTGGCCGCCGATCCACTTTGTCGCCGAATGCATGACAATGTCGGCGCCCAGCTCGATCGGCCGGCTGAGATAGGGCGTCGCAAAGGTATTGTCGATCAGCAGTGGGATTTTCGCCTCATGCGCGATAGCGGCGACCTTCGGGATATCCAGCACCTCGAGGCCGGGATTGCCGATGGTCTCGCCGATCACGAGCTTCGTATTCGGCTTGATCGCCGCGCGGAGCGCATCGTGGTCGCGCGGCTTCACGAAGGTCGTGGTGATGCCGAAGCGCGGCAGCGTGTGTGCCAGCAGATTGATGGTGCCGCCATAGAGCGAGCTCGACGCCACGATGTGGTCGCCGGCATTCAACAGTGTCGCGATGGCGAGATGCAGCGCGGCCATGCCGCTCGCGGTGCAGATCGCGCCGACGCCGCCTTCCAGCGCCGCCAGCCGCTCTTCCAACACACCGGTGGTGGGGTTGGAGATGCGGGTGTAGATGTGGCCGGCGCGCTCCAGGTTGAACAGCGCCGCTGCGTGATCTGAATCCTGAAATACGTAGGATGTGGTCTGGTAGATCGGCACCGCGCGGGCGCCAGTCGCGGGATCCGGATGCTGGCCCGCATGCAGGCTCAGGGTTTCGAAGGCGGGCGGCTTTGGCGCGGGCATGCGTGGCCTCGTTAATTGCTCGGTAAGATATTGAACCTTTGCCACAAATCGACGGCGCGCGTCAGCCGTTGACAGGCCGATTTGTGCCCTTCTGTTACAAGCTTAAGGCGGCGGGCTTGTGAGCTGTAACTGAGTTCTTAACGAATTACCTCTACTTTGCGCATTCTCGCCAATGTGATCGCCTGCAGCCTCAGTCCCGATGGCGCGGCGCCCAGCAACATCAAAGAGGCAGAATGCCGGCTCTCAAGAACCTGTTTTCGCTGCGCTCGATCGGCGCCAAGCTCGCCATCATGACCTTTGTCGGTGCGGTCTGCATGGCGCTGGTTGCCTCGACCGTGCTGTGGATCGCGCGCAATCAGCTGGTCACAGAGCGGGTCGAGAAGGCGCATGCCGCCGTCGATATCGTCTACAATCTGGCCGATGGCTATTACAAGGCGTTCAAGGCCGGCCAGATGACGGAGGAGGAGGCCAAGAAGCGCTTCCTCGAAGCCAATAATTACGTCTGGTACGAAGACCACAGCAACTACGCTTATATCTATGACTACGAGACAGGGCTGTGCGTCTCCAACCCCGGCATTCCGCAATTCGTCGGCAAGGACATGCGTCCGAACAAGGATGCCAATGGCATGCTGTTCGCGGTCGCGCTGATGGACATCGCGAAGAAGGGGCAGGGCACGCTGCGCTATTCCTTCCGCCGCAGCGGCGCCGACGCCACGCCGCTCGACAAGGTTGCTTTCACCCGCGGTTTCGCGCCGTGGAACCTGATGATCGGCTCGGCGGAATACATGTCCGAAGTCGACAATTCGTTCTGGTCGATGGTGCAGACCGCCTCCGTCGTCATCGCCGTGCTGATGCTGATTTCGATCGTGATCGCCTGGGCCGTCGGCCGCAGCGTGGTCAAGCCGCTCACCGGCCTGAAGGAGCGCATGGCCTCGCTCAGCGAAGGCCAGCTCGAGGCGCCGGTCGCGCATGCCGATCGTCGCGACGAGATCGGCGAGATGGCGCGCACGGTGCAAGTATTCCGCGACGCCATGATCGAGACCAATCGCCTCCGCGAGGAACAGGCTGCTACCGAGCAGCGCCAGGGTGAAGCGCGCAGGGTCGACATGAACCGCCTCGCCGATCAGTTTGAGCGCGAGGTCGGAGAGATCATCGAGATGGTCTCGGTGGCCGCCGGTCAGCTCGAAACGTCGTCGACGACGCTGTCCAAGACCGCCGATACCGTCGCCCAGGTCTCGAACCGCGCCTCCACGGCGTCGGGCGAAGCCTCGGCAAATGTGCATTCGGTGGCTGCCGCGAGTGAGGAGCTTGCCTCCTCGATCGGCGAGATCTCGCGCCAGGTTGAAAGCTCGGCGCGGATCGCGGGCGAGGCCGTCAGCCAGGCGCAGAAGACGGATAGCCGCATCAGCGAGCTGTCGCAGGCCGCGGGCCGCATCGGCGACGTCGTTGATCTCATCCAGACCATCGCCGGCCAGACCAACCTCTTGGCGCTCAACGCGACCATCGAGGCCGCGCGTGCTGGCGAGGCCGGCCGCGGCTTTGCCGTGGTCGCGTCGGAAGTGAAGTCGCTTGCCGAGCAGACCGCCAAGGCGACCGACGAGATCAGCCAGCAGATCGCCGACATCCAGTCGGCGACGCGCGATTCGGTTGCGGCGATCAAGGAAATCGGCGCGACCATCGGCAAGATCTCGGAGATCTCGTCGGCGATCTCGGCCTCGGTCGAACAGCAGGGCTCCGCCACGCAGGAGATTTCCCGCAATGTGCAGCGCGCTGCCGAAGGCACCTCGCAGGTCGAGACCAGCATCGCCGACGTCCAGCGCGGCGCCTCCGAAACCGGCGGAGCCTCCGCCCAGGTGCAGTCAGCCGCGCAATCGCTCGCAGGCGAAAGCGCCCGCCTGAAGCGCGGCGTCGCCAGCTTCATGAACTCGATCAGGGCGGCGTAAGCGTCGCTCTGAGCAATCGACGTCATGGCCGGGCTTGTCCCGGCCATCCACGTCTTTACACGGCACGAAGAACGTGGATGCCCGGGACAAGCCCGGGCATGACGAACTACGTGGTCTTCGCCAATCGATCCCGTACCTCCGCCGCGATCTCGAATGAGCGCAGACGCGCGGTGTGATCGTAGATCTGCCCTGTCGTCATCAACTCGTCCGCCGCGGTGTCGGCGATCAGCGCCTTCAGCTTCTCTTCGACCACCGCAGGCGAGCCGACGGCGGAGCAGGACAACGACTGCGCGACGCCGGCCTTCTCGGCCGGCGACCACAGCGCGTCCATGTCGTCGACCGGCGGCGGCAACTGACCCGGCGTGCCGCGGCGCAGATTGACGAACTGCTGCTGCAGTGACGTGAATAGGCGCAGCGCTTCAGCGTCGCTGTCGGCGGCGAATACATTGACGCCGATCATCGCATAGGGCTTGTCGAGCTGTGCCGATGGCTCGAACCGCGCGCGATATTCGCGCAGCGCCGGCATCATCATTTGCGGCGCGAAATGCGAGGCAAATGCAAAGGGCAGCCCCAGCATTGCCGCGAGCTGCGCGCCGAACATGCTCGAGCCGAGGATCCACAGCGGCACCTTCGTGCCCATGCCGGGCACGGCGCGGAGGGTCTGGTTCGGTTGCACATCGCCGAGCAGCGCCTGCAATTCCAGCACGTCATGCGGAAAGTTCTCGGCGGCTGTTGCGAGATCGCGCCGCATCGCGCGCGCGGTCATCTGGTCGGTGCCCGGCGCGCGGCCGAGGCCGAGATCGATCCGACCAGGATAGAGCGACTCCAGCGTCCCGAACTGCTCGGCGATCACCAGCGGCGAATGGTTCGGCAACATCACGCCCCCGGACCCGACGCGGATCGTCTTGGTTCCGCCGGCGACATGCCCGATCACCACGGACGTTGCCGCGCTTGCGATCCCCAACATGTTGTGATGCTCGGCGAGCCAGAACCGCTTGAAGCCCCAGGCTTCGGCATGCTGGGCGAGATCGAGTGAGTTGCGGAACGCTTGCGCGGCGTCGGAGCCCTGCTTGATGGGCGCGAGGTCGAGCACGGAGAAGGGGATCATGGGGAGAGTTACCGGAGTGGAGGATCTGCGCGTCTGAGAAAGCGACATGTAGTGTCACGGTGCAGGAAGGGTAGAGCCCCCTTCACAACCCTGTTATGGCGCCCCATGGCAGGCGTCGTCTCAGCTGGGCGTTTGGTGCGCGTTGGTGTACCCTCTGCGCAGCGCCTACCCTCGCCAGGAGGACAGACATGACCCTTGCCTTACTCAACCGCCGCAACCTCCTGATTGCCGGCAGCTCGGTCCTTGCCTCAGGCGTCCTGGCAGCCGGAACCTCAGCTCTGCTGCTGCCTGCGCATGCGGACGGTCTCGCGCCGACGGAATCGATGACTGGCGGCGCCAACAACTACCGCAAGGGCGCGCCGATCGTGGAGCGGATCGGAAAGGGCGGCTTCTGGATGAGCGGCACGGTACGCCGTGCAGGCGACGGGGCGCCGCTTGCCGGGCAGCGCATCCAGATCTGGGCGCATACGGTCGAAGGGCAGGAGCACGAGCCGCAAAGCCACGGCGCGACGCTCACCGACAAGGACGGCGCGTTCCGGCTCGAGATGCCGCAGATCATTCCGATCTTCGGCCAGCCGCATGGTCACCTCGCCTATGACAGCGGTGAATTCAAAACCGTGTTTCTGCGGCCGATCATGCGGAGCGCGAAAGAAACCAGCCTCGAGGCGCATTTCGTGCTTCAGCCGGTCTGATCGGATTGCCAGTGAAGGGCTGGAGATCGCTGATCTGGGCGGCTCTTGCTCTGGCCATTGGCGCGCCGATCGCGTTCGCTGCGGGAAGCGAGCAGCTCGCTTGGCGCGGCCCGATCTACATTCTCGCCGGTTTCGCGGGAATGGTTGCGCTCGGTCTCGTGCTGGTTCAGCCGCTACTGATCGGCGGATATCTGCCAGGCTTGTCGGCCTATCGCACACGGCGCGCGCATCACTGGATCGGCGGTGCGCTTGCGCTGGCGGTGGTGATCCATGTCGCCGGCCTCTGGTTCACCAGCCCGCCTGACATGATCGACGCGCTCACCTTCTCATCGCCGACGCCATTTTCTCCCTTCGGCGTGATCGCGATGTGGGCAATCTTTGCGGTTGCGCTTCTGGCCGCCCTGCGCCGACGATTAGGACTGCGACTGCGCACCTGGCGCCTGATTCACATTCCCCTCGCGATCGTCATCGTCGGATGCAGCGTGATCCATTGCCTGCTGATCGAGGGGACCATGGAGACGATCTCGAAGGCGGTGCTCTGTGCGCTCGTGATCGTCGCGACCATCAAGGTCCTGGTCGACCTCTGGCGAAAGCGCGCGGTGCGCAGCGAGAGCATCGCGCGACCGTAAGTCTGGTCGGTGCTCGGCTTGCCGCATCTGGCGACGGAGCATATCCTCGCGCGATGACCGACAGTACCCCCGATCTGAAAGCGTTCCTGCTCGCGACGCCGTTCTTCGGCGGTCTCGCGGACGCGAGTCTCGATCTCCTGGTCTCGATGCTGGTCGAGCGCCGTTTCGATGCCGGTGCGACTGTCGTTGCGGAGGGCGAGCCGGGTCGCTCGATGTTCATCGTCAAATCCGGGCGGCTGGCGGTGAGCAAGCAGGCGCATTCGGGAAGCGTTATCCCGATCTCCATTCTGGAGCCCGGCGATTTCTTCGGGGAGATGACGCTGATCGAAATGCAAAACCGTTCCGCCACGGTGGTCGCGGAAAGTCCGACCGTGCTGTACGAGCTGACAGCCCCGAAGCTCTATGCCTGCTACAAGGCCGATATCCACGCCTACGTGATCATCCTGCAAAACATCAATCGCGAACTCTGCCGCCGGCTGCGCCGAGCTGACAATCGTTTCACAGGATATCTGGCGGGGGATGATGGATAGGGCGTTGCGCGATTTCCGAGCGTTTGCAGGCGTTTACATCCGGTCTCGTATACGACGGCCACAGTGTCAGGGATCGCGGAGCAGCAGCCGAACCTGAGCGACAAGACCGGCGCGTGATGGCGTGAGTAACGATGTCGCGCAACGCCGGATTGATGCTTGCCGTTGGCAACGACAATTCGTAAGCCGTGGTCAGCAAGCGGCGACGCTGGCCTCGTTTTTTTCAGCGTCGCTCGACCGATACGATGGAGGATCGCATGCGATTAGCCTTGCTGGTTGTTGTCATGGTGGCCGGGCTTGCTCCCGCAGCACATGCTGAACGTGACTATCCCTGGTGCCTCTATGGAGGAGAGTTTAGCCCTGCCGGCGAATGCATGTATGAGACCCGCGAACAGTGCCTGGCTTCGGCATCCGGACGGTGGAACCTCTATTGCGACCTCAACCTGCGCGTCAGGTTCAAGCAGCAGCAGCAACAGCAGCTGGCTCCGCCTCAGCGCCAGCCGCGTTGATGACAGGAGCGCCGGCCCCTTACGTCAGCAGGCGCCGCGCGTTTGCAAGCGTCTGTGACGGAAGCTCTCCGATCGTATCGCGATAGAGCTTGGAGAAATCGCCCATGTGCCAGAAGCCGTGGGCGCAGGCGCTGGCCTTGACGGTCAGGCCTGGAGCGCCGTTGCGGAGCTGCCGGCGGACGTCCCACAGCCGCCTGAGCTGACTGTAGCGCAGCGGACTGGTGCCACAGACCGCGTTGACGGCGCTGTGCATCGTTCGCGTCGAAATGCCGATCTCCTGGGCCAGCGCGTCGAAGTAGATGTCGGTGGTCTGGTTCGCGCTGACCGTACGTTCGATGTGATCCACGATCGTCTTGTACCGCATGCGCGCTTCGTGCCGGTCGAAATGGCCGGCGCACATGGCTTCATCGAAAGCCGAGAACAGCGCCCTCTCGATCGTCTCCGGCGTGCCGTCCGTCCGGATTGCCAGCGGATGCTCGGCGGCGGTCTCGAGGACGCTCCGGATGTGCATTTGCAGTCGCGCCAAGGCGGTCTCCGGCAACTCCAGCAGGCAGTGGCCATCGTCCAAGGTCAGCCAGTTTTCAGCCAGTGCACTCCGCCGGATCGAGAGGATGGCGACCAGGCGCCCCTCCGGTTCGTAGACGGTGCAATTGGCATTGCCCTTCACGATCACCAGCGACTGGCCGATCTCCTTGCCGTTCACACGGGTCGAGGTCACGCCATCCATCGGCACGACGACGACGAGCCGGCCGGAGAGATCGTATCCCTTGATGATGCGCGGAAAAGTCCGCACCAGCGACAGGGAGCACGACGGTAAGGCGACACTGGCCCGCAGCACCGCGAAGCGACCGGCCCTCAGCGGGGTGCTTTCGGCACTGGCATACCGTTCGCTCTCGCGAAACTGGTCAATGTCGGCGTAGCGCACCAGTTCCAGCGACGCCGACGAATGGAGATTTCTGAAAAGCATCGGAAATTCGAATCAAAGGCAATGATCGTATGAGGTACATCATATTAACGCCGATAAGAGTTAGGAAAAAGTAGCAGTATCCTGACGCAAACCTTACGCGGCCTCTTGCTGGAGCAGCTTCGCCAGCGCGGCGTCCTGTTCGCGGCTCGATGAGAACCTCACCAGCGCCGAGTGTCCGTCGATCCGGGCCACGGTTCCCGCAAGTTCGGCCGAACTGCCCTCGATCCGCAGGCGAACCTGCGTATCGATCTGGAGGCTTTCGGGAATGTCATCGATCCTTGCCCCGCCGTTCGAGATGTCGCGTACGACGATATTGAAGGGCTTGCCGGCCACCAGCAATGCACCGGCACGGCGAACCTCGTGCCGCGTCGCCAGACGTCGATCGACATCCGCAGTCGAGGTGCGGATCACCCGCACCAGCGTCAGCCGCAGCTCATCGACCTTCTGGGCGATGTCGACCGAGCCATGCCGGATTTCGGCAGCGCGACGACCCGTCTCGACCGCTTCGCGTGAGACGGAGGTAATCTGGGCGGCGACCTCGCGGGCTGCGAGTGAGGTTTCCTCGACGGTGCGCGAAATCTCCAGCGTGGTGGTATTCTGCTGCTCGATGGCGTCGGCGATGGTCGTCGACACTGATTCAACGCTGCGAATGACCTCACCGATCGCGCTGATCGACTGCACCGAAGCACGGGTCGATTCCTGGATCTCTGCAATCTGCTGTGAGATTTCGCTGGTCGCCTTGGCGGTCTGCTCGGCCAGCGACTTCACCTCGGATGCGACCACCGCGAAGCCGCGTCCGGCTTCGCCGGCGCGCGCCGCCTCGATCGTGGCGTTGAGCGCCAGCAGGTTGGTCTGCTCGGCGATCTCGCTGATCAAATTGGTCACGGTGCCGACCTTGCCGGCGGCCTCTTCCAGCCTTGCAATGGTCGATTGCGCTTCGGCGGAGGCGGTGACCGCCTGCCGTGTCAGATCGCGGGAGGAGGAGACCTGCTGGGCGATCGCGGTGATCGAGCCCGCCAATTGCGAAGAGGCCTTCGCCATCGTCTGGGCATTGGTGAGCGCTTCCTCGGCCGCTGCTGCGACGCTGCTCGAATTCTGGCCGAGTGTCCGCGCCGTGTCGTTCATCTGGGTCGCGCTATCGGCCATCCGACTGGTGCCGGTCGCGACCTCGGTGACTGCGGCATTGGTCTCGCGTTCGACCGTTTCCGCCATCTCCTGAAGTGCGGCCGCCTTGGCCTCCTCGGCCTGGAGCCGCCGCTGTTCGTCGGCTGCGGCTTCTTCCCGCATCTTCTCTGCAGCCTTGATCTTGAACTGCTCGATCGAGCGCGCCATGTCGCCGATCTCGTCAGTACGGTTGAGGCCAGGCAGCTTGACGTCGAATTGTCCGGCGCCGAGCGCGATCAGCGCCGACGTCATCGACGACAGCGCCGAAGACATCGTGCGCGCAATGACCAGCGTGATCGCGCCGAGAACGACGATGATGGCAAGCGCCGCGAGCATCAGGGCTTTCGTGCTCGACCAGACCTGTGCATCCAGGTCGTCGATATAGACACCAGTGCCGATCACCCAGCCCCACGGCGCAAATCCGGTGACATAGGACAGTTTCGGTTGCGGCGCGTCCTTGCCGGGCTTCGGCCAGTAATATTCGACCACCCCCGAGCCCCGTCGCTTGACGGTATCGGCGAACTCCACGAACAGGCGCTTCCCGGTCGGGTCCTTGATGTTGCCCAGATCCTGTCCGTTGAGCTCCGGCTTGATCGGATGGATGATCATGCGCGGCTCCAGATCGTTGATCCAGAAATAGTCACCATTGCCGTAGCGCAGCTTGCCGATCTCCTCGGCCGCGCGCTGACGGGCAACGTTGTCAGGTGTCTTGTCGCGCTGCGAATTGTCGTATTCGCTCTTGGCGATGCTGAGTGCAGATTGAACGAGATGGCTCAGCTCGTTCTGGCGCTGCTCGCGCAGGGAGACGGCGAGATTGTTGATCTGAACGGCGGCAAGGCCCAGCAAACCGCAGAAGCTCAATCCAATGATACCGTAGATGCGAAGCTTGATCGAAACGCGCAGCTTCATTTGCGAGATCTCCGTAGGTTTGCGGAATGTTTGCGTCTCGCGGCCCGGCATGAGCTTCGTACGCGTCGCACTCAGGCTAGCGCAACGGAGTATCGATGCGCTTAAGCAGCCTATCGAAATTTGGAGAGCGCAGAGTCGAACAGGAATTATCTTGCCGAAAACGACGAGCAACTCGCCGGATCTCGATAGGAAAATTATCGGTGCGTGAATCGTGCGCGGGTATCGTGATGACGAACCAAACGGGAGGAGAGGCACATTGTCCAACATAATCCTGATGCCGAATGTCGCGTCGCAACTTCGTCGTCCTGACCAGACGATCATGACGACGCTCTCGGATCTGCTGCTGGTGCTGGAAATGCGTTTGGCGCAGATCTCGGTGTTCGTCGAGCGATGCTCCGACGGAGAAAGAAAGCGCGCGATGCGTGCGCAATCCCAGGCGGTCTCTCATCTCATTGCGCAGGCGCGCGAGAAGGCAGCCCGGGTCGTTCCGGGGTGACGGCTGGAGATTTACTGAATTTCGATAGGGAAGTTTGTTGCCGCTTTGGATGATTTCCAACATATTAACGGAAGGATCGAGTGGCGCGAGTAAACGCTGATGTCGAAGGTTGTCGCGTTCCCGGCGCAAGCGAGCGCGTCTGCCATGATGGCAGTCAATCGGCTGAATGATATCTGGAAGACCGTCGAGGCCCTCTCGCTGCGGCTGCAGTATGAGCTTGCAACGCCCGTCGAGATGATGCGGGTGCTCAGGATTTTCAACACGGCCAATAGCTGCGTGAGGATCGTCCTGTCGGACTTCAAGGACGATCCAGCGTTCGATCAACTCATCGATCATTCCCGTGAAATTACCGGAATGATCGACCATGCACGTGAAAAGGTCGCGAGCCTGATCGAGGCGAGCCACGACCGGGTTTCCAATCCCGAGCCGGCCAAGCGCTTCGGCGACTGAGGCTTGCTCGTTTCGTGATGATACGCAGGGTGGTTTTCGTTTCGCCCTGCCGCTGACCCGTTGCACACCTGAGCCTCTCGGTTAAAGATGAGGGCCCCGGTCTCCAACGTGCTCAGCAATGGCGATAGCGATCAATCTTCGATCCGATGATTCCTCTGCGAGCGAGATCGAACGATTGTGGGAGCAAGTCGCGGCATTCGAGGACGGGCCCTCGATGCGTGCCCTCGGCTACCGGCCGCATTTAACTTTCGCGATCTACGATGCGCCCGAGATTGACGAGAGCACCGCGTGGGAGGCCATGCTG
>JAEWHT010000237.1 GCA_023387695.1 Pseudomonadota bacterium
CCATGGCCCTGCAATGGGCGGCCATGGTCGAGGACGGCAGCCGCGATCTCGGCACCGGCAAGAACTCCGGCGAACGGGTGCTGTCGCAAGAGGAGATCGACAATCTCCTCGGCTTCACCGTCGGCGACGTCACGCTCGACGATCACTCCGGCATCCGCGCGATCATCGATTCGGCGATGGTCTCCTACGAGCGTCTGCCGATGCTCGAAATCGTCTTCGACCGCCTGGTGCGGTTGTTGACGACCTCCTTGCGCAATTTCACCTCCGACAACGTCGAAGTTTCGCTCGACCGCATCACCTCGGTGCGCTTCGGCGACTACATGAATTCGATCCCGCTGCCTGCCGTGCTCTCGGTGTTCAAGGCCGAGGAGTGGGAAAACTTCGGCATGGCGACGGTCGATTCCAACCTGATCTACTCGATGATCGACGTGCTGCTCGGCGGCCGCCGCGGTTCGAGCCAGTTGCGCATCGAGGGTCGTCCCTACACCACGATCGAGACCGAGCTGGTCAAGCGCCTGGTCGAAGTGGTGCTGGCCGACGCCGAGCAGGCGTTCCGGCCGCTGTCGCCTGTGACCTTCACGATCGACCGGCTCGAGACCAATCCGCGCTTTGCCGCGATCAGCCGTCCTGCCAACGCCGCGATCCTGGTGCGCCTGCGCATCGACATGGAAGACCGCGGCGGCAACATCGAACTGCTGCTTCCCTACGCGACCATCGAACCGATCAGGCCCGTCCTGCTCCAGATGTTCATGGGCGAAAAGTTCGGCCGTGATCCGATCTGGGAAGGCCATTTCGCCACTGAGATCGTGCAGGCCGAGATTTCCGTCGATGCGGTGCTCTATGAGGCCGATATTCCGCTCAAGCAGCTGATGCGGCTCAAGGTCGGCGACACGCTGCCGCTGGACATGCGCGCGGATGCCAATGTCACCGTGCGCTGCGGCGACGTTACCATCACCGAAGGACGCATGGGCCGGGTCGGAGAGCGCGTTGCGATCCGCGTGACGAAACCCTTGCGCAAGCCAAGTACGACACTTGCGATGTTCGAGAAGGTGGACGAGCAGAACAAGCTGATGGAGGCCCCATGAACCACTCGCTAGGAATGGCAATCGAGACGTTGGTGGCTATCCTGCTGATGCTCACGATCGGCTACTGCATCCTGCTGAACAAGCGGCTGACGCGGCTGAAGGCGGACGAGCATTCGCTGAAGGCCGTGATCGGCGAGCTGATCACCGCAACCGAGATCGCCGAGCGCGCGATCGGTGGGCTCAAGCTCGCGGTGCGCGACGTCAACGAGAATCTCGGCAGCCAGCTGGCCGCCGCCGCGCAGATGTCCGAGCAGCTCTACAAGCAGCTCGGCGAAGCCGACAACGTGGTACGCCGCCTCTCCAAGATCGCGATTGCGGCGCGCCCCGTGACGAACCCGGAAACAGCAGCCGCTCCCGTCGCCAAGCCGTCGCCTGCGAAGGCGGTGGCGGCCGCAGCCGAAGCCTTCTCCGAGCGCCGACGATCCAACGGTCTTGCTGCATAAAGTCAGGGTATGAAGTCCTTTCGTAACATCCGCGTCATTCCGGTCGTCCTGGTTGCCGTCGCAGGCCTCGCCACGCTGAAAGTGGCGGGGCTCGTGCTCAATGGGGGCTATGTCTTCGACTACCAGCCGAAAACCCTGAAGAAGTCCTGGGCGCAGGAGAATCTGAACTTCCCGAGCGGGCGTGATGATCCTGACATTACCGGCTCGACCCATGGTGAGCCGAAGGAAGCGCCGAAACCGGCCGCGCCCGAGAGCAAGGTCGAAGGTGGCACGCCGGTCAAGATGGACGAGACCCAGCCGCAGGTTTCGGCTTCGGAGCGCGCGATCCTGGAACGGCTGCAGGCGCGCCGCCAGGAGATCGAGTCCCGCCAGCGCGAGATCGATATCCGCGAGAGCCTGTTGAAGTCGGCCGAAAAGCGCATCGAGGGCAAGGTCGAGGAGATGAAGGCGGTGGAATCCCGCATCACCGCGACCCAGGCCGAGCAGAAGGCCGCAGAGGCCCAGCGCCTGAAAGGCCTCGTGACCATGTATGAGGGGATGAAGCCCAAGGACGCCGCGCGGGTGTTCGACCGGCTCGAAATGGGCGTGCTGATCGAGATCGCTTCTGCGATCGCCCCCCGCAAGATGTCTGACATCCTGGGACTGATGTCATCTGAGGCTGCCGAGCGGCTCACGGTCGAGATGGCGCGCCGCGCGAATGGGGGCGGCGGGGATCAGGCTGCTTCCGCCGGGGACCTCCCGAAGATCGACGGCAAGCCGACGCAAAAGCCGAATTGAGGGCTCATACTTAAGAAGTCCTTAATTGCAAAAACCTACATTCGAAGGCATGGGCCGGCATCAGTGCCGGCGTGGACCCGTCGGACCGGAAGAAATGCCGCCAATGGCGCGAGAGGCTGCCGCTGGATTTGTGTCGCGAGCCCGCGCTTTGGCGCTGGGCCTGTCGCGCCACGTCTGCAGCGTGTCGGCACTGGCGGCCTGTCTCCTGGTCGGCCTCGGTTCGCCTGCCGCGCGGGCCGCTGATGCGGTCCGCGGCGAGGCCACTTTTTCGGCGAGCGGCGGTTTTGCACGTCTTGTGATCAAGCTCGGCGAGGACGTTCCCTCCGAGGTGACGACCGCGGGCTCCATCCTCATCATCCGTTTCGATCGCCCGGTCGATGTTCCCGTCGAACGCGTGCCGGAAGGCGCGCCCGATTATGTGAACTCCGCACGTCGTGACCCCGACGGCAGCGCGATCAGGCTGTCGCTGGCGCGGCGTGTCAACGTCAACACGATGAATGCGGGCGAGCGCACCTTCATTGACTTGATGCCCGAGGGCTGGAAAGGGCCGCCGCCGAGCTTGCCGCAGGAAGTGGTCAAGGAACTCGCCGATCGGGCGCGCGCCGCCGAGCGCGCGCTGCGCGCCCAGCGCGCCGCAGCGGAGAGTAAGAAGCGTCCGCCGATCCGCGTGCGCGCCTCGGTGCAGCCGACCTTCGTGCGCTTCGTGTTCGAAATGCCCGACGGCGTCGGCGTCTCCTCCGTGCTCAATGAGCAGAAGCTGACGCTCGCCTTCAACGCCAATCTCAGTTTTGATCTCGCGGATGCCGTCGTCGCAGCGCCCCCGAACGTCGCCTCGATCAAGCAGAAGTCCGACATCGACCAGACCAGCGTCGAGATCGCGCTGATCGGCGATTCCGATGTGCACTCTTTCCGCGACGACAAGAACTACGTCGTCGACATCGCGTTCCAGCCTGACAAGGGCAAGACGGCTGCAACGCCTGAGGCCCAGATCGCAAAGGCCGAAGCCGGCGGTCACGGGGCGCCTGCAGAAAAGCCGGCCGCCGCGAAGCACAAGGACACCCCCAAGGAAGCGCCCAAGGAAGCGCTCAAGGAAGCGCTCAAGGAAGCGCTCAAGGAAGCGCCAAAGGACGCCCATCGCGAGATCACGCCGCCGACCTCGGAAGCGATCGCGCACGAAGCCAAGATCGACGTGAAGCCCGAGGTGAAGCCGGAGGCACCGGCTGCGATGCCGGCCGCTGAGGCGCCGAAGGCGCCGCCCGCAGTCGCGGCACCCATGACCGAGCCTCCGCACGCCGAAGCGCCCAAGGAAGCTTCCAAAGAAGCGGCGATGCCCGCGCCAGAGGCCGCCGCACCGGTCGCGCCCGTCAAGCCCGCGCTCGCCGAGGCTCCTAAGGAAGCACCCAAAGAGGTCATGCAGGAAGCGGCCAAGGAGCCGGTCAAGGATGCTCCGAAAGAGGCCGTGAAGGCCGAAGCCAAGCCTGCGACTGAAGCCAAGCCTGCACAAGCCGCGCCGCAGCCCGCTGGCACTAGCGTTGACGCGCGACGCGACAGCGACGGCCTGCGCGTAACGTTCCCGCTTCCTGTCACAACGCCGGCTGCCGCATTCCGTCGTGGCGACACGGTGTGGCTGGTGTTCGACTCGCAGAAGCCGATCGACGTCGAAGCGATCCGCACCAAAGGTGGTGCGATGATCGGCGAGGTCAGCCGGATGCCGCTCGAAAAAGGGCAGGCGGTGCGTATCCGTCTCACCCGTCCGCTGGTCTATTCGTTGACCAGCGAGGAGGTCGGCAAGGAAATCAACTGGCTGCTCACGCTCGCTGACAAGATCCAGGCGACGCCGCTGCCGCTGATGATGTCGCGCAACATCACCGATCCCGCGCTCGCCAATATCGCCATTCCCTTTGCCAATCCAGGTCAGCTGCATAAGTTCACCGACCCCGACGCCGGCGACATGCTCTACGTCGTCACTGCAC
>JAEWHT010000249.1 GCA_023387695.1 Pseudomonadota bacterium
GTCTTGGGACATGTTCAAATCGACGCCGCCGACCGCGCAGGTCCGGCTCGAATCGAACCCACCCGGCGCTGACGCCACGACCTCGCTCGGACCGGGCTGCAAGACCCCCTGTTCCGTTTCGGTTCCCGCTCCCGATGTTCCGTTCACGGTCTCGTTTGCGCTGCCCAAGTACCTGCCGGCCACCGTCCCGGTGAACATCATCAAGACCCCCGGCGATTTCTCGACGCCGGCTTCGGTGACCACCGATCCGAACCCCGTTTTCGCCGAGCTCCAGCCGGCAGTACCGATCAAGCCCGTGAAGAAGAAGCCGCATCGGCCCAGGAAGCCGAAGCCGGCCGCAGCCGCGCCCACTGCTGCTCCAGCCGATGCTGCAGCGCCCGCAGCCGGCTCTGCGTTCCCCGATCCGAACGCGGGCAAACGATAATCTAGGTATACCACCCGATTGTCTCAGCCGCGTCCGGTGCTTAGATTGCCCCTCAAGCACCGCTGAAGCGAAGGTGCGCCCGTCGCCGTAAGTGACAAGGCATTTGGTATGAACGGATTGACTGCGAGTCCCCTCGCCGCGTTGTCGAGCGCCATGACCGATCCGTTCGGTCGGACCATCTCTTATCTGCGCGTCTCCGTTACGGATCGCTGCGATCTGCGCTGCTTCTATTGCATGTCGGAAGACATGACATTCCTGCCCAAGGCGGACCTGCTGACACTGGAGGAACTCGACCGGCTCTGCTCGGCCTTCATCGCCAAGGGCGTGAAGAAGCTGCGGTTGACCGGCGGCGAGCCGCTGGTCCGGCGCAATGTGATGTCGCTGGTGCGCTCGCTGTCGCGCCATCTCACGAGCGGTGCGCTGGACGAGCTCACGCTGACCACCAACGGCACGCAGCTGGCAAAGCATGCCCAGGAACTCGCCGATTGCGGCGTCCGCCGCATCAACGTCTCGCTCGATACGCTCGATCCCAAGAAGTTTCGCGAGATCACGCGCTGGGGCGAGATCGACAAGGTGCTCGAAGGCATCGAGGCGGCGCGCGCTGCGGGGCTTGCCGTGAAGATCAACGCGGTCGCGCTGAAGAACCTCAATGAGGAAGAGCTCCCCGATCTCCTGCGCTGGGCCCATGGCAAGGGCATGGGGCTGACCCTGATCGAGGTGATGCCGATGGGCGAGATCGGCGCAGGGCGCATCGACCAGTATCTGCCGCTGTCGCTGGTGCGCGCGCGGCTTGCCCAGCAATTCACGCTGACGGATCTGGCCGAGAGCACCGGCGGGCCGGCGCGCTATGTCAGCGTCGCCGAAACCGGCGGCAAGCTCGGCTTCATCACGCCCATGACCCATAATTTCTGCGAATCCTGCAACCGGGTCCGCATCACCTGCACGGGGACGCTGCACACCTGCCTCGGCCACGAGGATGCCTCCGATTTGCGCAAGCCTCTGCGTGCATCCGCCGACGACGCGCTGCTTGCCGCGAGCATCGACCGCGCCATCGGGCTGAAGCCCAAGGGCCACGATTTCATCATCGACCGCCGCCACGACCGTCCCAGCGTGAGCCGGCACATGAGCGTCACCGGCGGCTGAGGATTCGCCGCCCGCGCGGCTGCCTTAAGCTTTTGCGATCTTAAGCTTTTGAGCCGCCGTCAATTTGCCCATTTTCCGATTGACGGCGCACAAGCCCGCTGGTTTGGTGCGACCGCCTTTGCTTGCCCGGCAGCAATAAGCCGGCCCGCTCCGTTGGCGGTCGCGGTCAAGACGGCAAGGCACGAGGGGAGGACTGACGCCGCAATCGCTTCCGGATCATGATCCGTGCGGTCGCGTGCTTTTCGCACGCCGGCCGAGCGTTGCGCGCCGAAGCCTCCTGCAGAAGTGTTAGGCCGCGACGGAGAGAAAGTAAGATGCGTCCATTGCTGGCGTTGAGCAACGCCATCGACGCCCTCAATGAGAAGATTGGGTACGTCTGTAACCTGCTCGTGCTTCTCGCCTGCCTGGTCAGCGCGGCCAACGCCATGATCCGCTACGCCTTCAGCTACTCGTCGAACGGGTGGCTGGAGCTGCAATGGTACATGTTCGCGATCCTGGTGATGTTCGGCGCGTCCTACACGTTCAAGCGCAACGAGCATGTCCGGGTCGAGATCATGTATCTGATGCTGTCCGAGCGCGGCCAGCTCTGGCTCGACATGATCGGCACGCTGTTCTTCCTGATCCCCTCCTGCCTCCTGCTCTCCTATTTGTCCTGGCCCTTCTTCATGCAGGCCTATGACGTCGGCGAGATGTCGGGCAATGCCGGCGGCCTGATCCGCTGGCCCATCAAGTTCGTGATCCCCGCCGGCTTCGTGATGCTGGCATTGCAGGGAGTTTCCGAAGTCATCAAGCGTATCGCGGCTCTCAAGGGCTATGTGACGATCGACGCCAAGTACGAGAGGCCGACTCAATGATCACGCTGGAAATGATGCCGCCGCTGATGTTCGGCGGCCTGGTTCTGGTGATGCTGATCGGCTTTCCCGTCGCGTTTACGCTGGCGGCCGTCGGTCTCTCCTTCGGCTTCCTCGCCATCCATCTCGGTTTCTTCGACCTCAACTTCCTCCAGGCGATCCC
>JAEWHT010000304.1 GCA_023387695.1 Pseudomonadota bacterium
ACTCGGTGACGATCTCTGCGGCGGAACGCTTCATGTGCTCGATCCCTGTGATCGCTCAACCTACGCCTTTAACAGCGGTCCGGGGAGTAACAAGCCTGTCGGGAATCCCGGCACCGGCGGCGTCATCCAGCGGCGCGCGCGGCCGTGTCCGAACGACTGTACCTTGTTGGACCGCGCCAGCTCCTCGAGCGCCCGCTGCACCGTGCGCGCGCTCATGCCGAGCGCCAGCGCCAAGGCCGAGCTCGCCCACGGCTCGCCGTCGGCGAGAATGGCGAGCACGGCGGCGTGCTTCTCTTCGACGGGCCGCGCCAGCACGATGACGTCGCGCGTCTTGCGCGGCGCCAGCTCAAAGCCTTGCTTCGTGGCGCTGATCTCGGCGAGCGGCTTGAGCTGGGTGCGGAGCCGCCCGATCTCGACGCGCAAGCGCGCACGGTGCGATTCATCGGCGTGCTTCGCGTGGAATGCGCCCGAGATCAGCGCCTCTCGCGAGACATCCGCGGGCCACGCCTGCGCCAACAGACGGGCGAGCGCGAACAGCACTGGCCGCGTTCCCAGCGACACCGCTACGCTCTGCCTGCGCACGACATGATGGAAGGTGTCGACGACGAGCGCGGTCGAAGTCGCGAGCCGCTCGACCTCGCCGAGCAGTAATGGATGTTCGCTGCCGCGTGCGATCAGGCGTGCGGCCGGCGTGTTGAGGATGAGGTTCGCGCTGTCGACCTCGGCCACCAGCGCCGGGATTTTCGCCTGCCGCGCCGCCTTGGCCGCGAGCTCAAGCGCTGCGCGCGCATCCCTCGTTTTGAGCCGCCTGATGGCGATGCCGGCGACGACGAGTTCGCGAACGACCAGGGATGCTGGCGGGAGCGGGGAGGCGCTGATCTCTGCCAGCGTCCGCTCGGCCTCGTCGACGCGTCCGAGCAGCAGAAGACGACGGGCCTCGATGTGGCCGGCATGCGCGGCATTGGCGAGATCGCCATGGCTTGCGAGTGTCGCCCGTGCCGCGGAGAGCGTCTTGGCCGGCCAGCTCAGGTCACGCGAGACCATGGCGATCTCGGCCTCGGCCACCACGCATCTGGCACGCGCGACTGCTTCCCGCGGTCCGAAGGCGCGCGCGGCGTTGCGCAGCAATGTCTTGGCTTTCGCGAGATCGCCGAGCTGCGCCATCGCGATGCCGCGCAGCGCCAGCGACGGCGCATCGTTGCGCAACGCAACGCGGTTCAGCGCGCCCAGGGGATCGCCAGCCTGAAGCGCACGTGCGGCGGCCGTGATCAGCGAGTCCATGAAAATCCCGCCACACTTGTTACTCCCACCGCGACACGCTCCGGTGCGAGAACTCGCTCACGGCCGACGATGTGCGGTGAGCGAGAAATTTGGAGAGCCATGATGACATCAGCAAACAAAGCAGCGACGGACGGGCAGGGCGCCATGCAAATGCCACCAGTGGTGTCGCCGGAGGTCTGGGAGGCAGCCCGGCAGGAACTGCTTTTAAAGGAAAAGGCGCATACCCGCGCCCGCGACGCACTCGCCGCCGAACGCCGGCGCATGCCGTGGATGGAAGTCACCAAAACCTACGCATTCGATGTGCCCTCGGGCAAGGCCAGTCTGCTCGATCTGTTCCAGGGCCGGCGGCAGCTGATCCTGTACCGGGCCTTCTTCGAGCCGGGCGTGTTCGGCTGGCCCGACCATGCCTGCCGCGGTTGCTCGATGGTGGCCGACCAGGTCGCCCATGTCTCGCACTTGAACGCCCGCGACACCACGCTGGTGTTCGCCTCGCGTGCGCCGCAGGCCGACATCGCGAGGCTGAAGAAGCGGATGGGCTGGACCCATCCGTGGGTCACCGTCACCGACAGCTTCGATGCGGATTTCGGCGTCGGCGAATGGCACGGCACCAACGTGTTCTTCCGCGACGGTGACCGCATCTTCCGCACCTATCTGATCAAGAGCCGCGGCGACGAGCAGATGGGCGGCACCTGGAACTATCTCGACATCACGCCGCTCGGCCGCCAGGAGATCTGGGAGGATTCGCCGACAGGCTATCCGCAGACCCCGACCTACAAATGGTGGAACTGGAATGACAATTACGAGGCCGACAGCGTGCCTGACAAGAAGTGGGTCGAGATTTCGGACGCCGGTGAAATCGCGCTCCGTGCGCCGGGCGCGCAGTGAGCGAGGTCCATCCCGCCGGCGTCAGCCATGACGGCAGGGAGGCCGCACCCCAGTTCGCCCCATCCTATCTTGCTCGTTGGCTGGGCCTTGCGGCCACCCCGACCTTTGCGATCATGGCCGTGCTGACGGCCGTGAGCAGCGGTGGTGAGGGGGACATCCTTTGCTCCGCCGGCCACGGGCTGTCGCTTGGTGGGATGGTGCCGATGTATCTGCTGATGAGCGCATTCCATTCGGCGGCGTGGCTGCGGCTGTTCTCAGGGCGGCGCGCCGGGCGGTAGAGCGATCATCGACGCAGATCGAAGACGGCCCTGGTCCCATCTGGGCCGTCTTCGCTATTGGCCGCTTCCGTCGACAAACAAGTCCATCAGGACTTCATCGAAATATCGGCCGTTCTGTTTGAACGCCTTTATCTCGCGGCCGTATTCGACGAAGCCGGCTGCCTTGTAGAGCCGTAACGCCGCTTCATTCCTGCTCATGACGCTCAGCTGAAGTTTCTCGACCTGCTTGGCGGCATGGGCGATGATCGTGTCGACGAGACGCCGGCCGATCCCGGCTCTGCCCGCTGACTGTCGTACATACATGCCCCAGAGATCGGCCTTGTGCTGGGTCTGGGGACCGTCCTGCCGCCGGAAGCCTGCGATGCCGACGATCTCGTCGTCGATGAAGGCGCCGAAGACATCGGACGTGGCGAGGCGCTGCTCGAACCAGGCGAGCGGCATCTCCTGCTCGCGCGCGAAGGTGCTGGAGAAAGCCTCAGGATGCGCCGCAAGCGCTTCCAGCCGGATAGCACGGTAGAGCGCGGCGTCGGCGGGGGTGAGCAATCTGATCATGCGAGTAACAATACCCTACGACCGACAGTATGGCCCAAACGAAAACGGCCCCGACATCGTCGGGGCCGTTCGTATCTCAATCGCGTCTCGCGTTAGCGAAGCTCAGCGCGGCGCTCGGTCATCGGCAGCACGATCACTTTGGTGCCGACGTTGACGCGGGAGTAGAGGTCGGAGACGTCGTCATTGGTCAGGCGGATGCAGCCGGACGAGACGTGCTTGCCGATCGTGTCGGGCGCGTTGGTGCCGTGGATGCGGTAGACGGTGCCGCCGAGATACATGGCGCGCGCGCCGAGCGGGTTGCCGGGGCCGCCGGCCATGTGGCGTGGCAGGTAGGGCTGGCGTTGAATCATTTCCGGCGGCGGGGTCCAATCCGGCCACTCGGCCTTCTTGGTGATCGACTGTGTGCCCGACCAGGTGAAACCATCGCGGCCGACACCGATGCCGTAGCGGACGGCCTGGCCGTTGCCGAGCACGTAATAGAGATAGGTGTTGGGCGTATCGATGATGATGGTGCCGGCCGGTTCGCGCGTCGCATAGGAAACGGTCTGGCGGCGGAAGCGTGTCGGCGTCTCGACGGCGTCCTGATCTTCGGACGGCGCGGCCTGATAAGCGGGCGCCTGATAAGGCTGATAGGGTTGCAGCGGCTGCGGCGCGATCATCCCCGGCAGCGGCTGGAAGAACGGAAACAGTTGCACGGGTGCGGCTTTCGCCGGGCCGGCAAATGCGATTGCGGTAACGGCCACTGCAGTGACAGCAACGGCGCGCGAAAACGTCTTCATCGTGTCCAGATTGAACATTGGTCGCCCCTGTTTGCTTGGTGTTTCTTAGGTCCCCGGCACCGTTTCGGTGCTCCGTTGCCTAATTCACTAAGGCAAAAAAGTTTCGGGACATTTGCGCGGAAAACCGAAAACGGTTTCATCGCGGCAAGAATTGTTTCATGACGGTTTCGTGGCGCGACCGGGCTGTTAACGAACAAAACAGCGCGCCGACACTTATGTGACGTCACACGCCTGAAATATCCGTGGTTGATGGTCGTTAGCCGAGAATCATCAAACTCTCGGGATTTCCCCATGCGGGTATTAATCGCGACTGACGCCTGGCATCCGCAGGTCAACGGTGTGGTCCGGACGCTGACCTCGCTGGCCGCCGCCGCCAAGGCCCTCGATGTCGATATCGACTTCCTGACGCCGGATGGCTTCAGGTCCTGGCCGTTGCCGACCTATCCGGGCCTGCGCATCGCGCTGCCGAACGGTAAAGAGATCGCGCGGCGGATCGAGAAGGCCGCGCCGGAAGCGTTGCATATCGCCACCGAAGGCCCGATCGGCTGGGCCGCGCGCGCCTATTGCCGCCGCAACGGGCTCGCCTTCACCACGTCCTATACGACGCGCTTTCCCGAATATGTTTCGGTGCGAACCGGCATCCCGGATGCCGTCGGCTACGCAGTGCTGCGCCACTTCCACGATGCCGCCGCCATGACGATGGTGGCGACACCGTCGCTTCGGCAGGAGCTCTCGGGGCGCGGGTTCAAGCGGCTCGGCTTCTGGGGGCGTGGCGTCAACACCGAGCTGTTCCATCCTGACGCTCCGGCCGAGCTCAACCTACCGGGTCCGATCTTCATGACGATGGGACGCGTCGCGGTGGAGAAGAACCTCGAAGCGTTTCTCTCGCTCGATCTGCCCGGCACCAAGGTCGTCGTCGGCGATGGTCCGCAAAAGGCGGCGCTCGAAAAGAAATATCCCGACGTCGTCTTCCTCGGCGAGAAGAAGGGCGCGGATCTCACCGCGCATCTCGCGGCCGCCGACGTCTTCGTGTTCCCGAGCCTCACCGACACGTTCGGTGTCGTACAACTCGAAGCGCTTGCCTGCGGCACACCCGTCGCGGCGTTTCCGGTGACGGGACCGAAGGACGTGATCGCCGATCATCCGATCGGCGCGATCGACAATGATCTGCGCGCCGCCTGCCTGCGCGCGCTCACCATGTCGCGCGAGACCTGCCGCGACTTCGCGCTGGAGCGTTCCTGGGAAAACAGCGCGCGTCAGTTCGTCGGCAATCTCACCTCACTCCAGCCCAGCCGTGTCCTGCGCGCTTCGCCCGTCATGGCGCGGCGGCCGGTGCGCGGTTGATCCCCATTTTGACCCACAGCGAGAACCTCATCGATGGCTAAGATCATGAACCTTGACGGCACCCAGCAACTCGATCTCACCCGTGGCTCGGTCGAGCAGGCCTATGACCGCTGGGCGCCGGTTTACGATCTCGTGTTCGGCGGTGTGTTCGCCAAGGGCCGTCAGGCCGCGATCGCAGCCACCAACAAGATCGGCGGTCGCGTGCTCGAGGTCGGCGTCGGCACTGGCATCTCGCTGCCGCTCTATGCGCCGAACCTGCGCATCTTCGGCACCGACATCTCGGACGCGATGCTCGACAAGGCCCGCCGCCGCGTCAGCGAAGGCAACCTCAAGAACGTCGAGGGGCTCGCGGTGATGGACGCCGAGAAGCTCGAATTTCCTGACAACTCCTTTGACGTCGTGATGGCGCAGTATGTCGTCACCGCCGTGCCGAACCCGGAGAAGGCGCTCGACGAATTCGCCCGCGTGCTGCGCCCGGGCGGCGAGCTGATCATCCTCACTCGCGTCAGCGCCGACACCGGCATGCGCCGCTTCATCGAGCAGAAGCTGCAGCCGGTGGTGCGTCCGCTCGGCTTCCGCACCGCCGAGTTCGCCTGGTCGCGCTACGCGAAGTGGCTCTCCGGCGCCAAGGGCATCGAGCTCGCCGAGCGCCGCCTGATTCCGCCGCTCGGCCATTTCTCGCTGGTGCGCTTCCGCAAGGTCGACATCGCCAAGGCGGCCTGAGCAGGGCTGCAAGAGCGGCGGCTCCGTCCGCCGCTCACGCGTTCGCGTGCGTCACCGCGTCGCTGCACGTCGTCACATGACAAAATGATGATGTCACACGGCGTACATCGAATCTCTGTAAATCCTGAACCCGAAAGCATTTTGGGGGAGAGCATGATCAAGAATTACCTCGAACAGCTGAAGATCCAGCGCTGGGATGACCATCGCTACTATCACCACAGCCGCATCAATCAGAGCCTGCATTTCATCAGCGCGCTAAGCTTCCTCTTCGCTTATGTCTGGCTGTTCGTCGATCCCATGCTCTCGGCGCTGGTCGGCTGGCTGGTCTCGATGACCTCGCGCCAGGCCGGTCACTTCTTCTTCGAGCCGCATGATTACGACCACATCAACCAGGCGACCCACGAGTACAAGGAAGACATCAAGGTCGGCTACAACCTTCAGCGCAAGGTGGTGCTGATGACGATCTGGGCGCTGTCGCCGCTGGTGCTGTTCGTTGATCCGACGCTGTTCGGCCTGTTCACGCCCTGGGCAAGTGCTGCCGACTTCATGCGTCAGGTTGCCAAGATCTGGCTCGTGATCGGCGGCGGCGGTCTCCTGTTCCGCACCGTGCACCTGTTCTTCATCCGTGACGTCGAGACGGGCCTCGTCTGGATGACCAAGATCCTGACCGACCCCTTCCACGACCTGATGCTCTATCGCAGTGCGCCGCTCGCTTTGATGCGCGGCGAGCTGATGGATCCCGGCCTGCACCTCAACCCCGAGCACACGCTGGGCCTCATCTCCGAGCCCACGCTCGAAGAGCAGCACGCCTGACACGACCGCTACCCAGACCGCAAATGTCTATGATTTACGTCATGCCCGGGCTTGTCCCGGGCATGCACGTCTTGGGGGCCGCGAGCGCTGTGGTCTTCGCCACATTCACCGTCGTTCCGGGGCGATGCGAAGCATCGAACCCGGAATCTCGAGATTCCGGGTTCGGCTCTTCGAGCCGCCCGGGAATGACAGTGAATCTAGTTGGAGAGCCGGCCTCAGCGCCCGAAGCGCTTGGCCAGCATCTCTTTCAGGATCTGCCGCTTGATGTTCTTGTTGGTGAGCACGCCGTCGTGCCACCAGAAGCCGTCGGCTTTCATCTTCTCGGCGGCGCGGACGAAGCGGTCGGCGACTTCCGCGAAGTCGGCGTCGGTGTAGTTGAGGCTGAAGATCAGCCGTCCCGTGCCGACCCAGCTCAGCGACAGGCCTTCGGCGCGCAGATAATATTGCAGCATCCAATTGTAGCGCGACGGGGTGGTGTATTTCACCGTCCAGATCGACGAGAAGTTCGCGAACTGCACCGGCAGCTTGGCGGCGCTCGTCATCTTGTTGAGCTTCTCGACGCGGCCGTTCCAGGTCGCATCCAGGCCGTCATAGATGGCGCGGAAGTTCGGGCTGGCGAGCCGGCTCAAAAACTCGTCCATCGCCGTCATGACGTAGGGATGCGAGTTGAAGGTGCCGCGGGCGAAGCAGATGTCGGCGGGGCGATCGTCACGGAAACGGCGCATCAAATCGCGCTTGCCGCAGACCACGCCGACCGGCAGGCCGCCGGCGAGACTCTTGCCGTAGGTCACCATGTCGGCCTTGACGCCGAAATATTCCTGGGCGCCGCCGGCCGCGAGGCGGAAGCCGACGAAGACCTCGTCGAAAATCAAGACGATGCCGCGCTCGGTGCAGACTTCGCGCAGCTTCTTCAGCCATTCAGTGTAGGCCGCGCGATCGAAATTACCGCCGCGGGAGCTATCGACCAGCGAGGAATCGCCGGGCGCGTTGCCGTTCGGATGCAGGCCCTGCAGCGGATTGACCAGCACACAGGCGATGTCCTTGCGCGTGCGAAGCACATGCAGCGTCTTCTCCGACATTTCGGAGAGCGTATAGGTCTCGTGCGCGGCGATCGGGTTGCCGACGCCGGGCTGCACGTCGCCCCACCAGCCGTGATAGGCGCCGGCGAAGCGAACCAGATGCGTGCGCTTGGTATGGTAGCGCGCAAGGCGCACCGCCTGCATCACAGCTTCGGTGCCGGACATGTGGAAGGAGACTTCGTCGAGGCCCGAGATCTGGCAGAGCCGCTGCACGTTCTCGAGGATGACGGGATGGTAGGGGCCGAGCACCGGACCGAGCGCATGCGCGCGCTTCTCGGAGCCCTCGATGCATTCCTTGTAGAAGTCGTTGCCGAAGATGTTGACGCCGTAGGATCCGGTGAGGTCGTAGGACGTGTTGCCGTCGACATCGGTGACGGTGACGCCGCTCGAGGATTCCATGAAGGTCGAGGTGCCCAGATGCTCGCGGACGAGACGCGAGAACTGGAACGGCACGCGATAGCTTTCGGTGAAGTTGAGGTCCGAGATCGTCTCGGCGGCCTCCTTCGTCATCGCGCGGCCCTTGGGGTAGCGATCGGCGTAGAGAGCAGCGAGACGGAAGAACGCGTCCTTGCGCTGCTTCACCACATTCGCAGGCGCGCCGTCGCAGCCGAAATATTTGTCGCCTTCGAACTCGTAGAACGGCAGCAGCTTGGCCACCCGCCGCGACATCTTGGAGTGTCCGGCGAGCGAGCGGTGCTTGGCGCGGGACAGTTCGACCCGCGCCTTGATCTTCGGAAGGACGGCGGCGGCAGATGCTGCGGCGGCCACGGAAAATGAGAGAATCGGGAGTGTCGTTTCCATGACAACAAGCGCTAATACTGTGAGCTGACAGATTCATGACAGTCAAAGCCCTCATCGCCTCTTTCACCCAGCAGGAAGACCTCAACTTCCTGTTGACCAACCGCATCCCCCGCGCGGCGCTGACCCGCTTCATGGGCTGGTTCTCCAA
>JAEWHT010000318.1 GCA_023387695.1 Pseudomonadota bacterium
GCATGGAGCTTGCGGTCGCCTCGCAGGTGCCGGTCTTCGTCACGATGGTGACCTGCCAGTTGCCGTCATAGGGCGTCTGGGCGAAGGCGGGTGCGGCGAGGTTGGCGATAAAAGCTGAAGCGGCACAGAACGCCGCGATGCGAGCAAAACGCATGAATTCCGTCCTTGAATCTGTCTGATATGCTGACGCTTATTCGGGGCAAATGTGACGGAAATTTGGTGCAATGCAAAGTCGAAAATTGTTCCTGTGGAAACAATGGTTTATTTGGGTTTCCGGGACCAATTTTCGAAGCGGAATCAACGCCCCCTCACGTTAATCCTTAACGTCAGAAGCGACTCGACGGCAGACGGGGATTTCAGGAGAGGCCGGGCGCCGACGTCGCGAACTGTTCGTCCTGAGGTTTCGACGGCAAAGCCTTGTGGACCTTGGCGTAATCGATCACGTCGGCCAGCAGCTTGAGGCCGAGCGGAGCCAGCGCACGCTCCCAGAGCTCGCGGGCGGTTTCGCCCTTCTTGACGAAGCACCAGTCCTGAGCGGCGATGGCGCCGGCGTCCATGCGGTCGGCGAGGTGATAGATCGTGCCGCCGGCGATCGGATCGCCTTCCTTGATGGTCCATTCCACCGCGGCCTTGCCGCGATGGCGCGGCAGCAACGACGGGTGATAGCCGATGCCGCCGAGCTTCGCCGCGGCGATCGCGTCCTTGCCGATCCGGGCGTGGCTGTGGGCGGTGATGATCAGGTCGGTGTCGGGCGCGATCTCGGAGGCCACGACCAGCTTGGGATTGGCCTGCACCACGACCTCGATGCCCGCGGCCTTGGCGGTTGCGGCCAGGCGGTCGTCCGCATCAGCCACCACGACCCGCACGATCCCGACGCCGTGCTCGCGGAGCATGTTCAGGGTGGTCACGCCGAAATGGCGGGAGCCGACGAGGGTGATGCGCATGAGGTTCCGATCCGTGGCTGCGTTATCCCCCGATAACACGTCAGGCCGCCCTGTCACCACCCGCGCGGCGTTTGCGCCGGTTATCAACAATGGCCTGTCGCAAATGGCCGCGCAGATGTTCCCGCGTCACGGGCTTGGTGCGGACTTGGTCCGAACCTGGCGTTGCCGCGCAGACACGGTCGGCGGCAAATGATCAATGCGCCGGTTCCTGTGCTTCATTTTTAACGGACGGAATCCGGCATGTGCCGTTAGAACGTGCCAACCGGGGCTGGACAAATTTCATTCCGGATCCGTTTTCGAACCCGGCTTGGGCCGCTGGCATCATTTGCCAGCGGCTTTTTTATTCCGGACCTGATGAAATCATCAAACGGTAACGCGTTCTCAACCTGCGGGGCGTATCGACGAATCCGTCGCGGATTTGTATTGCGTACCGCGACACCAAAAATGTCCCGCCGGCGCGGGTGCGTCGCGCGGGCATTTTTGCCGGGACCGATTTCATGCCGAACGCTATTGAGCAGATCGTGGACGCCTACGTGCGGCTGAAAAATCGCCGTGGCCTCGACGAGCTGATGATGCACAGGCAGCGGCTCGCGGTCGATCTGAAGAGCAGGTCATCAGGCCGGTTTGATTTCAGCCTGCCGATCGACAAGATCAATGAGGAAATCTCGATCATCGAGGCCGGGCTGACGAGGCTGGCGGATGATGCGCGCGAGCAGGACGCGACGCGGTTCCGCTAGAGCGCTCAGTCGCGCCTTCCGCCGTCGATCACCGTGAACAGCGGACGCGCCGGCGTCGGCTCGACCAGCAATTCCTCGACCAGCGCCGTTGCCGCATCGACATATTTGCGCGTCGGCTTGTCGAGCTCGCGCTTGGCCTCATCGTCGAGCGCGATCTTTGCGGCCTCAACCAGCTTGCGCATGCGTGCGGCGTGGTCGTCGCCCGCCGTCAAGGTCGCGCGCGCCAGCGAGCGCAGCACGAACAACTCGCCCTCGAGGCGGAGCAGGCGGTCGTTGAGCCTGGAAAGGACGGCGTTGAGGTCGGCCATGTCTGCTGTTTGTTGCCGGAGGTCCTGACCCGTGTAGCGGCGATGCGTGAACGGAATGCAAATGCCGACGGCGCAATTGGGCCGATCTGGCCCGAGTTCAGGCCGCGGTTCGCGCCAGATAATCGCGCGCGAAGGCGAGATACCAGTCGAGGCAGGCTGGATTGGCCATCGCTTCCTTGTTGATGACCTTGTCCACGGGCTGGCCGAGCAGGAGCTTCTTGATCGGCAGCTCCTGCTTCTTGCCGGAGAGCGTGCGCGGGATCTCGGCGACCGCGAAGATCTCGTTTGGCAGGAAGCGGCGCGACAGCCCGGCCTCGATCGCCTTGTTGATCTTCGCCTGCATCGCGCCGTCGAAGGCGACGCCGTCACGTAGCACCACGAACAGCGGCATGTAGCTGTCGCGGCCGAGATATTCGAGATCGACGACGAGGCTATCGAGCACCTCCGGCAGCGCCTCGATCGCGGAATAAAGCTCGCTCGTGCCCATGCGCAGGCCGTGCCGGTTGATGGTCGCATCGCTGCGCCCGTAGATCACGCATGAGCCGTCCGGATTGACCTTGAGCCAGTCGCCGTGCCGCCACACGGGCCCGCGACCGCTGCCGTCGAAATTGTCGGGATAGGTTTCGAAATAACTCGAGAGATAGCGCGCCTTGCCCTTGTCGTTCCAAAAATAAAGCGGCATCGACGGCATCGGCTCGGTGCAGACGAGTTCGCCGACCTCGTCGATCACAGCGCGGCCTTGCTCGCTGAAGGCTTCCACGGCCGCACCAAGCAGACGACACTGCATCGCGCCCGGCGTCTGGGGCAATTCGCGGTTACCGCCGATGAAGGCGCCGGCAAAATCGGTGCCGCCGGAGATGTTCGCCCACCAGATATCGGCCTGCGCCTTGCTGCCGTTGATCTTCGACAGCGCTGCGAAGCGGTCGTTGAACCAGCCTTGCGTGTCGGCGCTGAGCGGCGAGCCGGTCGAGCCGAGGCAGCGCAGCCGCGACAGATCGCCGGCCGTGGTGAGATCGATGTCAGCCTTGGCGCAATTGGCAAAGAACGCCGCGCCCGCGCCGAAGAAGGTCGATTTCGATTGCGCCACGAAGCGCCACGACGTGGTCCAGTCGGGCTTGTCCTTGGAGCCGGCCGGACTTCCATCGAAAATGCAGCAGGTGGTGCCGCTGAGGAGCCCACCGACCTGGCTGTTCCACATGATCCAGCCGGTCGACGAGTACCAGTGATAGCGTTCGCCGAACGAGTTCTCGTGGTAGGAGCAGCCGAGATCGTTGTGCAGGCCGAGCAGCGCCAGCACCACGATGACGATACCGCCATGGCCGTGCACGATCGGCTTCGGCAGGCCGGTGGTGCCGCTGGAATAGACGATCCAGAGCGGGTGATCGAACGGCAGCCACATCGGCTCGAACGCGTCGATATCAGCACCCGTCCCTGTGGTGATGTCGGAGAGCAGGGCGTCAGGCGCGGCGGCCGCTTCGCTATGGAGGATGACGTGCTCGACGGTCGGCAGTGAACGTCGCAACTCGGCGACCACGTCCTTGCGATCGTGCCTGCGTCCGGCATAGGTGACGGCGTCGCAGGCGATCAGCACTTTTGGCTCGATCTGCTTGAAGCGGTCGATCACCGCGGGTGCAGCCATATCGGGCGCGCACACGCTCCAGACCGCACCGATGCTGGCGCTGGCGAGAAACGCGATGATGGTTTCGGGGATATTGGGCAGATAGGCCGCGACACGATCGCCCGGCTTGATGCCCTTGTCCTTCAGATGCAGCGCCAGCGCGGCCGCCTTGCGGCGCAACTCCGGCCAGCTGGTCTCCGTCAGCTTGCCGTCCTCGCCGCTAGAGACGATCGCGGGGAGTCCGGCCGCATGCGCTGCGTCCACGTGCCGGAACACCTGCCGCGCATAATTCACCTGCGCGCCGGGAAACCAGACTGCGCCGGGCATCTTGCGCTCAGTGATGACGGCGGCAAACGGCGTCGGCGATTGCAGGTCGTAATAGTCCCAGATGCTGCGCCAGAACGCGTCGAGATCACGCACCGACCATTGCCGCATCTCCTCATAGGTCGCGAAAGTCAGGCCACGCTGCGCGGCGAGCCAGTTGCGATAGAGGGCGATCTGCGGAACGAAAGGAGCGGTCATTGCGTATCGGCTTCAGTGACGGGAAGGGGAAACTAGCCCGGACCGAAGCCTGGCAGAAGCCGCTATTCGCGCAGGCTGACCTGTCCCTGCACGCGCAATGGCGGAGAGGATCGTGCCTAGTACTGCACGCCGGCCCAGCGGCGGCCGAACACGGGCGGCTTGCTCTTCACCGCCTGCCAGCCGAAGAAGTGATGCTTGCCGGACCAACTGTGCACCACGCCGCTGCAGATCTTGCATTTGAAGTGGCCGACATGCGGCTCTGCGTGCTCCTCTCGGGTCGCGGTGTAGTTCATGCTGCAACCCGTGCAGGTGAATTCTTCGATCGTCCAGATGCTGTTGGCCATTGCACCGCAAGTGTTTTTGGGACCTGCGCATAGGGTAGGCACGAGCCTTTGCATCGGCGTAAACCGATCCGATGAAATCCGGTTAACCGCCGTTAGGCAATCACATCGCACGGATCTTGCTGGATTTTCCCAGATACGCGGAACGCCCCAAGGGCCAGGCCAACTCCGCTCGTCTTGACGCCCGGCCCGGGGCTCGCAATAACGCTGGACCGCGCAAGCGCCGGAACCCGCGTTGATGCCGCAAGGAAAGCTGTGCCTGTGAAAAGTCTGCGTCAGCTCCTGACGGGCGAGGATGTCATTCAGCTCGTGATCCGGCTCGGTCTGCTGGCGCTGCTGATCCTCTGGACGCTCTACATCATCCGGCCGTTCGTGCCGATCCTGGCCTGGAGCGGCGTGCTCGCGGTCGCGTTCTATCCGGCCTTCAGCTGGGTCTCGAGGATGCTGGGCGACCGGCCGAAGACTGCGGCCGCCATCCTCACCCTGGTCACACTCGGCATCGTCCTTGGCCCTGCGACTTGGCTCGGCGTCAGCGCGGTGGACGGGGGCAGGGAGCTGGCACACCAGCTTGGCACGGGTGATCTCGCGCTTCAGGCCGCCCCTGAATCGATCAAGTCATGGCCGCTGATCGGCCCGACGCTGTTCGAGCTGTGGGACCAGGCCTACACCAATATCCGTGCGGTGCTGCGCGAGATCGCGCCCTATCTCCAGCCGCTGGCAGGGCCGCTGCTGTCGCTGGCTGGCGATGCCAGCCTTGGCACGCTGCAATTCCTGGTCTCGGTGTTCGTGGCCGGCTTCCTGTTTCCGCATGGGCCGCGGCTGGTTGCGGCCGGGCGCGGTTTTCTGTTTCGTATCGTGCCCGAGCAGAGCGAGCATTTTCTCGTGCTGGGCGGCGCGACCATCCGCGCGGTGGCGCAGGGCGTGATCGGCGTTGCCATCGTGCAGGCGCTGCTGGCCGGCGTCGGCTTCAAGCTTGCCGCCGTGCCGAGCGCGGGCCTGCTTGCCTTCATCGTGCTGCTGCTGTCGATCGTGCAGATCGGCGCTTTCCTCGTGCTGCTGCCGGTGATCATCTGGATCTGGACCGCCAAGGACGTCACGACGGCGCTGGTGCTCACCGTATTCTTCGTCCTTGTCGGGTTCATCGACACCATGCTGAAGCCGCTCGTGATGGGACGCGGCCTCAACACACCGACCATCGTCATATTCGTCGGTGTCATCGGCGGCACGCTCGCGCACGGCATCGTTGGCCTGTTCATCGGCCCGATCATCCTGTCGGTGGCTTGGGAGATGGCGGCGGCCTGGATCGGCAGCGAGGCTGCTAAGCCCGTCGTGCCGGTGCCCGCACCCGACGACGTCTCCTAGCGCGGCATACGCCCGTGACACCGTATTGGCCGCACCTCGCAGGGTGTGGACAATTACCAATCGCGGCGGCAACCGGGGCGCCCATCGAACTTGTCTAATGAAATAGACAAGTTACGATGTAGGCAGATTCTTTTTCTCGGTTTGCGACAGGTATGGCGAAGTCTTCCAAGCTGGTTGCCGCCAGGCGCGGCAAGGTCTTGTTGGTCAGGCGACGGTCGGACGGTCTCTGGATGTTCCCCGGAGGCCGCAAGCGCGCGCGCGAAACCGAGAAGGCGTGCCTGCGGCGTGAGATTAAGGAGGAGCTGCCCAAGCTGAAGCTCGGCCGGATCAGCCTCTGGAAGGAAGTGAAGGCCAAGAACAAGCGTTCGGGCCGCAAGATGAGCGACGCGATCTTCATCGCCAAGAGCGCCAAGGGGCGCCTTGCGATCGGCGACAAGAAGGAGCTCGACCGCGCGGCCTGGCAGAAGCCGCGCGGAATCCGCCTGACCGCGACCTCGCGCTATATCCGCGATCGCCTGTTTCCGCGGAAGCCCCGGCGCCGGAGCTGAGTTCGAGCCGCCCTGGGTGCGACAAAATGGTCCGCTCACCTCGCGACAAGTGTGAACCAGTTCACAAGCGGCAGCCGGGTTGGCTGCTATAGAGGCGTCATTGCCTTACCAATCCATTTTCTTTGAAACGCCCCAGTGCCCCCACGCACTGGGGTTTTTCGCGTCTGACAGGATGGCGCGCCGATTTGCTCAGCCCTGCCGGCGCAAGAACCCGGTGATCGTGACCTTCTCCCAGATGCCGGCTGCAGCGAACGGGTCGGCGTGATTGAACGCCTCGACCTCGGTACGGCCGGGCGCCTCGATCAGGAACAGGCTGCCGATCATGGTGGCGCCGTCGTCGGCGACCAGCGGCCCTGACATCACGATCTTGACGCCGAAGCGCGAAGTGTCGCTCAGGAACGCCTTGTGAGCGTCGTAATTGGCAAGTCGTGTCGGTAGTGCGCCGGTGCGGTCGATGGCATGGATGGCGAACAGCATGATGTCTCCGCTTCTTGAGCACGATCTCGCTGACGACGTTTCAACCCAATCCGATTGCGCTTTTAGTTGACGCTATTCAGATCGGCCTTGCACCCGCGAACGGCTGATCGAGGATCGCGACCGGGGCGCCACGCGTGGCTCCTGCGGAGCGGCGATCCTGACCGCCTGAGCCTCGCGTTCTTCCTTCCGGACCTTTCGCGCGCTTTTCATGGCCCGCTTGATGAACGGATGGGGCGAGTCCTCGGCGAAGAACAGCACTACCTCACAACTGGGACACTGCCTGGAATAGCCGTCCTGCAGCCGTCCCGCGCGATCGCGAAACATCGTCTTGCAACGCGTGCACTGGATCTGGACGGAACTCATGCGCCGACAACAATGAACATTGGAAATCGGCGGCCAAGGTGAGCCGAATATCTGAAGAAAGCCTGAAGGCCGGATGCGACCCGATTGCGCGGTCGCGCAGGTCTGTGTGCCAGCCGCTATTGCTTGGCGGCCATCGCATCCAGGCAGTGATTGACAAACTCGGCCCGATCTCGCGGCAGTACCTTCACCAGATCCGCTTTCTGGGCGCATTCGCGTTGACGGATCTGCTCGGCGCGGCGCTTTTCGGCGGCCTCGCGATATTCGGGCGCAACCTTGCTGGGATCGACGAGGGCCTGGGATCGGGCAGGAGAGGTGGAGAGCAGCGCGACAGCTGCGACAGCAATAATGACCTGTTTCAAATGAGCCTCCGTAAAAAGACTCATCCTAGCGCCCGGGGGCGGGCGGCTCAACGGTGCGTGCGATGGGAAGGTGGGAGGCGCCTAGGCTGCCTGCTCCTCGAAGGAGGTGTAGATC
>JAEWHT010000354.1 GCA_023387695.1 Pseudomonadota bacterium
GATCTACACGGCGCCAGCCTCGGCGGTGCTGGCCGAGCTGTTCCCGACCAAGGTACGCGCCACCGGCATCTCGCTGACCTATAGCCTCGGCGTCGCCATCTTCGGCGGCTTTACGCCGGCGATCATCACCGCGCTGATCACCTGGACCGGCCGGCCGATCGCAGTCGCCTTCTATCTGGCGATCGCGGCACTGATCAGCCTGATCACGGTGCTGACGCTAAAGGACAGGACCGGGGAGGTGCTGTCGTAGTCGTAGGGTGGATTAGCCCTGCAGATGTGCGAAACGCATCTGCAGGGCGTAATCCACCGCTTCTGTCGCCGCGGAGACGAACAGTGGTGGACGAAGCAATCCAGTCTGCCTCCGCGGCGGCAGCCTGGATTGCTTCGCTACGCTCGCTATGACGATGTTGATGCAGTTGTGCGCGATAACTCCGCTCTCGTGCCCCGGACGCAGCGCAGCGCTTCTTCAGCGGTGCGCTGCAGAGCCGGGGCCCATGTAGCAGCGAGCCGTGTGGCTCCTGGGTCCCGGCTCTGCGCAGCAATGCTAGGCATTGCAGCGCGTCCGGGACACGAGAGAAGGCGCACTAAACCGGCTTCCCCGTATACGGCATCGACGCCGTGAGACCGCCATCCACCGGGAATGCCTGGCCATTCACATACGACGCCTCGTCGCTGGCCAAAAAGAGTCCCATCGCAGCGAGTTCGTGCGGCTGGCCGGGGCGCTTCAGCGGATTGAGCTGGCCGATCTTGTCTTGGGTGCCGCGCTCCTTGGCGCGATCGAAGATCGGCTTGGTCATGCCGGTCTCGATCAGGCCCGGGCACACTGCATTGATGCGCACGCCGGTGCCGGTGAGCGAATAGGCCGTGGTCTGCACCAGAGAGATCACGCCGGCCTTGCTCGCAGCATAGGGATGCCCGCTGGCGCCGGCCTTGAGACCCGCAACCGATGCGGTGAGCACGATCGCGCCGGATTGCTGCTTCACCATGTGCGGCATCGCATGCTTCACCGCAAGGAATGGTCCGATCAGATTGACGCGCAGCACTTCCTGCCACTGTTCCACGGTCTGCTCGCCGAGCGGGACGAGCCCACCGGAGACGCCGGCATTGGCCCAGATCACGTCGAGCCTTCCATGCGTCTTCATCGCCTTGTCGATGACAGCCATGACGTCCTTCTCGGAGCCGGCGTCGGCAAGCATCGCTTCCGCGACGCCGCCGGCTTTCTTGATCTCGTCGACAGTCTCCTTCACCGCCTCGGTGCGATCGACTGCGATCAGCTTGGCGCCTTCCTTGGTGAAGAGGTGTGCAGCCGCACGGCCGATGCCGCTGCCGGCGCCGGTGATGATGGCGGATTTGCCTTGCAGACGGCCCATGCGTTTCTCCCTTTGGTACTCGCGCGACGCTTGCCGCGCGACGGAATTTCAAACAGAATTTGAAACAGTAAAGTGTCTTGAGACACGTTCCCACCTGACGTACAGCGACATCACACGAGATGGAAGGGCTTCAATGGCAACCGCAGACAAGCCGAATGTGGTCACGACACGCTGGTGGTGGGTTCGCCACGCGCCGGTGCGCAACGACGGCGGCAACATCTACGGACAGAGTGATCTTCCCTGCGACACCAGCGACACCTACGTGTTCAACGCCGTTGCCAAGGTGCTGCCACGCAAGGCGGTCTGGTATTCAAGCAATCTGATGCGCACGCACCAGACCGCGGAAGCGATCTGGGCGGCGGGCTATCCCAAGCCTGAAGCGATGACATGGGAATCGGATCTCGCTGAACAAAATCTCGGACAATGGCAGGGCATGAATCGCGCCGCGTTCATCGCGAGCCGTCCTGTCGGATCGAGCTGGTTCGCCGACATCAACGAGCCCGCGCCCGGCGGCGAGAGTTTTATGGATCTCTACAACCGCACGCGCCGCACCGTCGAGCGGATCAACAATGAGTCCGGTGGTCAGGACATCATCGCTGTCGCGCATGGCGGCACCATCAAGGCAGCGATCGGCCTCGCGCTCGACGGCCAAGTGGAGCGGGCTCTGTCCTTCGACATCGACAATGTCTCGATTACGCGGCTCGACTACTTTGCAAGCCCCGAGCGTTCGGTCTGGCGGTTGCCGATGGTGAACCAGCAGCCGTGGATCGCCGATGATGCGCATGCCGAGTTGCATCAATTGGCGGGACCGGAAGTCAAGAAGCTCGCCTGAGCTAAGCTGTCATTCCGGGGCGATGCGAAGCATCGAACCCGGAATCTCGATGTGAATACGAAAATCAATCTGGGAGAGAAACATGACCTTGTTCGACATGAAGGGCAAAGTGGCCGTCATCACGGGATCGACGCGCGGCATCGGGCTTGCGATTGCGGAGCGCATGGCCGAGCACGGCGCCAAGGTGGTGATCTCCTCGCGCAAGGCCGACGTCTGCGAGCAGGTTGCCAAGGGCATCAACGACAAGTTCGGCAAGGGCACCGCGGTCGCGATCGCCGCCAACATCTCGTCGAAGGAAAATCTGCAGAACCTCGTCGATGAGAGCAACCGCGCCTTCGGCAAGATCGACGTGCTGGTGTGTAACGCCGCGTCGAACCCGTATTACGGTCCGCTCGCCGGCATCTCCGATGATCAGTTCCGCAAGATTCTCGACAACAACATCGTCGCCAACAACTGGCTGATCTCTATGGTGGTGCCGCAAATGATCGAGCGCAAGGACGGCTCGGTGATTATCGTCTCCTCGATCGGCGGCCTCAAGGGCTCGACCATCCTCGGCGCCTACGCGATCTCGAAGGCCGCCGACATGCAGCTCGCGCGCAACCTCGCTTGCGAATACGGCAAGCACAACATTCGCGTGAATTGCATCGCCCCCGGCCTGATCAAGACCGATTTCGCCAAGGCGCTGTGGGACAATCCAGAGAACCTGAAAGCGTCGACCGCGCGCTCGCCGCTGCTCCGCATCGGCGTCCCCGACGAGATCGCGGGCGCAGCCGTATTCCTGGGATCGAGGGCCGGTGACTTCATGACCGGCCAGACCATGGTGATCGACGGCGGCGCGACGATAAGTTGAGATCTCGTGTCCCGGACCCGGCGCAGCACGTAGTGCTGCTCCGCAGAGCCGGGACCCAGAAGGCCAAGCACGAGATCGCCGAGACATGGGCCCCGGCTCTGCGCAGCAACGCGAAAAGCCTTGCAGCGCGTCCGGGGCACGAGAGTGGAGATCAATCCACCGCCGCGTAAACCAGATCCCGCACCAGCGTCCGCGTAAAGTCACGCTGTCCGGGGCCCTGTGTCATAAACACCGTGAACAGATCCTCCTTCGGATCGATCCAGAAGAACGTGCCGGCAATGCCGCTCCAGAAATAATTGCCGACGCTGCCGGGGAAGGGCGCGATGCCGGCCTCGCGGCGCACGGCGAAGCCGAGGCCGAAGCCGTGGCCGGGCGACAGCAGCGTGCCGTTGGTGACGACATCAGGTCCGAGGTGATCGGACGCCATCAACTCCAGCGTCTTGCGGCCGACGATCCTGTTGCCGTCGAGCGTGCCGCCGTTGCGCAGCATCAGCGCGAAGCGAGCGTAGTCCATGGTGGTCGAGACCAGGCCGCCGCCACCGGATTCCATCACCGGCTGCTCGAGCATGTTGAACAGCGCGACCTTGTCGCCGGTCCAAGGATCGGCTTCGAACGGCTGGGCGAGCCGGCCGGCATTGGACTCAGGGGTCGAGAAGCCGGTCTCGGTCATCTGCAGCGGTGCGAGGACGCGCTCAGTGAGGAATATGCCGAGCGATTTGCCGCTGACGACCTCGATGATGCGGCCGAGGATGTCGGTGGAGCGGCTGTAGTTGAACTCGTCGCCGGGGTGGCAGACCAGCGGGAAGCTCGCGACCAGCGCGGCGTGTTCGGCATTACTGATCTTGCGGCTGCGGACGCGGGACTCCTGGTAGAGCTTGTGCACGGGGCCATCGCCCTGGTGCTCGTAAGTTAGACCCGAGGTGTGACGGAGAAGGTCCTGCACCGTCATCGGCCGCTTCGGCGGAACCAGTTCCAGCTTGCCGTCACTGACGACGCCGACCTTCTGGTTCGCGAACTCCGGGATGAACTTGGCGACGGGATCGCCGAGGAGGAGGTGCCCGTCCTCGACCAGCGCCATGATGCCGACCGACACGATCGGCTTGGTCATCGAAAAGATCCGGAAGATCGAATCAAGCGCCATGGCGGGACCCGCCGGGCTCTGCTTGCCGAGTGCCTCGAACCAGCCGACCTGGCCGCGTCGGGCCACCAGTACTGTCACGCCGGGCACGGTTCCCTTGTCGACTTCACGCTTGAACGCATCCGACATCGCCTGGAGGCGAGGGCGCGACAGGCCCAGCGTTTCCGGCTTGGCCTCGGGCAGAGAGGGGGTTTTCGGCGCGGTCGAGGGGCGGGCGGCGGCTGCGGTCGTCATGGTGGCTCCCGGTTGTTCTTGATTATCGGGAACGGAGAGTGGCCCAGAAGCCGTTGCACAAACAAGCGAAGCCAGCGCGCTTCACCCTTGCAATAGAGCCGTCCCCTGTGCTTGAAAGCGCGCCTGATCCGGCGGCGACGCAGGGGTCCGTAGGAGTGTAGCTCAATTGGTAGAGCACCGGTCTCCAAAACCGGGGGTCGCAGGTTCGAGCCCTGCCACTCCTGCCAGCTAATCCCGAAATTCAGGATCGACAGGCAGGACCGCGGCGGGCCGAAGGCTCGGGCCGTGGACCGCGTAAACCCTTGATCCGCATCACATCCGCCAGTTGGGCCCGCGCGCATTCCGTCCGGCCCACACCTTGACCTTTCGCCCCATCCGCAGTAGATACCCCGCACTCGCTGCCGGCCCGCTGAGATGCGGATATCCGGCGCGGCTTTGAAATCCCCCGAACATCAGAGCCCGGTTTTCCGGCTCATCCTTCGAGACAGAGGGCTGGGCCACAGGCGGCTGTTCGGATCCCCGAAATTCTTAATGGCGTCTCAAACGATGGCAGTCAGCCCGTTCAAGTTCTTGCAGGAAGTGCGCTCGGAGACCGCCAAGGTCACTTGGCCGACCCGTCGTGAGACCACGATCACCACCATCATGGTGTTCGTGATGGTCGCCGTGGCCTCGATCTTCTTCTTCGCCGCCGACCAGATCATCCGCTACCTCATCACCTTCCTTTTGGGCATTCACTGATGGCTACAGCAACCGCTCAAGTGTCCGACAAGCGCTGGTACATCGTCCACGCCTACTCGAACTTCGAGAAGAAGGTCGCCGAATCGATCCGCGAGCAGGCCAAGCAGCGCGGGCTCGAGGAGCTGTTCGAGCTGGTACTGGTTCCGACCGAGAAGGTCACGGAAGTGCGCCGCGGCCGCAAGATCGACGCCGAGCGCAAGTTCTTCCCAGGCTACGTGCTGGTGAAGATGAAGCTGACCGACGAGGCGTTTCATCTGATCAAGAATACGCCGAAGGTCACGGGCTTCCTCGGCGCCGAAAACAAGCCGATGCCGATCTCGGAGAACGAGGCCATGCGCATCCTGCACCAGGTGCAGGAGGGCGTGGAACGGCCGAAGGCATCGGTGTCGTTCGAGATCGGCGAGAACGTGCGCGTGGCCGATGGCCCGTTCGCCTCGTTCTCGGGTGTGGTCGAGGAAATCGACGAGGCGCGCTCGCGCGTGAAGGTCGCGGTGTCGATCTTCGGCCGCGCAACGCCGGTCGAACTGGAATTCGGTCAGGTCGAGAAGGTCTGATCGGGTAGCGCGGGAAGCCTATAGGGCTTTTCGCAAAGAGAGGCCGTGGGAGGGAGAGGGCGGTTGCCAGCCGCATCCGACCCAGACCACGAACCTGAAACCGCTGGCCTTGCCGGCACAACAGGAGTGATAGATGGCAAAGAAAGTGACCGGATACCTGAAGCTTCAGGTCCCGGCCGGTGCGGCGAATCCTTCGCCCCCGATCGGTCCCGCGCTTGGTCAGCGCGGTCTCAACATCATGGAGTTCTGCAAGGCGTTCAACGCGCAGACCCAGAAGGAAGAGAAGAACACCCCGATTCCCGTCGTGATCACGATCTACGCCGATCGTTCGTTCACGTTCGAGATGAAGACCCCCCCGATGTCCTTCTTCCTCAAGCAGGCTGCCAAGATCCAGTCCGGCTCGAAGGCGCCGGGCCGTGACAAGGCCGGCAAGGTGACCAAGGCGCAGGTGCGCGAGATCGCCGAGAAGAAGATGAAGGATCTCAATTGCGACACTATCGAATCGGCCATGAAGATGGTCGAGGGCTCTGCCCGTTCGATGGGTCTGGAAGTGGCGGGGTAAGCGGTCATGGCAATCGGAAAGCGTTTGAACAAAGCCCGCGAAGGTGTTGACCGCGAAAAGCTTTACCCGCTCGCGGACGCCATCAAGATGGTCAAGGAACGCGCGAAAGCGAAGTTCGACGAGACCATCGAGGTCGCGATCAATCTCGGCGTCGATCCCCGTCACGCCGACCAGATGGTCCGTGGCGTCGTGACCCTGCCGAACGGCACCGGCCGTACGCTCCGCGTCGGCGTCTTCGCCCGTGGCGCCAAGGCTGACGAAGCCAAGGCTGCGGGTGCTGACGTCGTCGGCGCCGAAGACCTGGTCGCGAAGGTCCAGGAAGGCACGATCGATTTCGATCGTTGTATTGCCACTCCCGACATGATGCCGCTGGTCGGCCGTCTCGGTAAGGTGCTCGGCCCGCGCGGCCTGATGCCGAACCCGAAGATCGGTACCGTGACCATGGACGTCACCGGCGCGGTGAAGGGTGCCAAGGGCGGCTCGGTCGAGTTCCGCGTCGAGAAGGCCGGCATCCTGCAGGCCGGCGTCGGCAAGGCCTCGTTCTCCGAGGAGAAGCTGGTCGAGAACATCAAGGCTCTCGCCGATGCTGTCTCGAAGGCGAAGCCGGCTGGCTCCAAGGGCACCTATATTCAGCGCGTTGCGGTGTCCTCGACGATGGGCCCGGGCGTGAAGGTCGAGCCGGGTACAATCCTGGGCTAAGGTTTGGAAATTGCATGAGGCGAGGGGCGGAATTGGGCAACCGATTCCGCCCCTCGTCGTTTGTGGCGACACTCATCGGAAACAAGAACAATGGCTGACAAGGTCCTGATCTATTCGCGCTTTCCCAAGACGATGATGGCGCGCTTCGCCGAGCGCTTCGAGCTGCTCGACACCGGTGGCAAGCCTGCGCACGAGGTGTTGCCGGCCGAAGAACTCAGCGGCATTCGCGCGCTGCTGACAGCGGGCGGCTCGCCGCTCGGCGCGGAGGCGATGGACTTGTTTCCGAAGCTCGGCGCGATCGTCTGCTACGGCACCGGCTATGACGGCGTCGACCTCAAGGCCGCTGCCGCGCGGAACATCGCGGTCGGCCACAGCCCCGGCGCCAATGCGGCTTCGGTCGCCGACATCGCGATGACCCTCATGCTGGCGACGACGCGGCGGATCCTCGTTGCCGACGACTACGTCCGCAGCGGCGATTGGGCGGCCTCGAAGCAATCCCCGATGATGCGCCCGCAGGCCGGCATGCCCGGCCGCCGCATCGGCGTCTATGGCATGGGCGAGATCGGCCGCAAGATCGCGGCGCGCTGCGCTGCTTTCGAAAGCGAGGTCGGCTATTTCAGCCGCAGCAAGCATGATCTGTCCTATCAATATTTCCCGACGCTCGAGGCGCTCGCCGACTGGTGCAGCGTGCTGATGATCGCGGTTCGGGCCGGGGCCGAGACCCAGCATGTGGTCAACGCCGATATTCTCAAGCGACTCGGTGCGGACGGTTATGTCGTCAACATCTCCCGCGGCTCGGTCATCGACCAGAAGGCCCTGGTCGCAGCCCTCAGCGACAAGACCATCGCGGGCGCCGGCCTCGACGTCTTCGAGAAGGAACCGCACGCCCCCGACGCGCTGACGGCGCTGCCGAATGTCGTGTTCGCCCCCCATATCGGCGGCCACACCCTCGAATCGCACGTGGCCATGCAGGGCTGCGTCCTGGCGAACCTGAGCGCGTTCTTCGAGGGCAAGCCGCTGCCTTACGCGGTCAAATCGGCCTGAATCGGCCCTTGTCAGGCTGCCTCAAGCCCGGCCGGCAACGGATTGGAACTGGTGTGAATTTTGCTCTTGGCAAGCAGGCAGAGAGCGGTTAAAGAACCGCTTCCGGACGTGCCGGCCTTGGCTGGCGCGTTCGTGCACGCATTCCGAAAACCCAATACGCAGGAGATCATTCCTTTTCAGGACGTCCGCAAGGATTTGCCCGAAAAGGAAGGAAAATCCATCGGTCGGTGGGGATGCGGGCAGAGGTCAGGCGGTTCGCCGGCTGGCCTTGTCCTGTCCAAGAC
>JAEWHT010000362.1 GCA_023387695.1 Pseudomonadota bacterium
TGTTTCGTGACAAGAGTGTGATTTCTGGGCTAGGCTGACGACCGAGATGAGCATGCAGGACACCGCCTCCTCGGGCGTCGCGCTGTGGCGCCTCGTTGCCGACGGCATCGAGCGCGGCATCGCCGACGGCCGCTTTGCCGCAGGCGACAAGCTGCCGGGCGAGATGGAAATCGCCGAAACCTATCGCGTCAATCGCCACACCGTGCGTCGTGCGCTCGCGGCGCTTGCCGAGCGCGGCATCGTGCGCGCCGAGCGCGGCAGCGGAACCTATGTCGAGGCGCAGAAGCTCGCTTATCCCCTGCGCTCGCGCACACGCTTCTCCGAGATCGTTGGCGCCGAGGGCCGCGAGCCGCATGGCCGCATGATCGAAGCGACCGAAGATGTCGCGACTCGCGAGCTCGCGCGGGAACTGGGATTGAAGGCCGGCGCGCCGCTGGTGCGGATCGAGGCCATTCGGCTGGCCGACCGCACGCCGATCTGCGTCTCCACGACGTGGCTATCGGCAGAGCGGTTTCCGGGCGCGGGCACTGTGTTTGCGGCGACGCGCTCGATGACGAAGATGCTCGAGCATTACGGGATCCGCGACTATCGCCGCGGCGCCACCCGCATCACCGCAGGCATCGTCGACGCCACCGACGCCGCGCGGCTCGATCTACCGCTCGGGCGGCCGATCCTGGTGGTCGACGCGACGGACCTCGATCTCGAGGGCAAGCCGCTTGTGACCAAGCATTCGCGCTTTGCGGCGGAGCGGGTGGAGTTTTTGGTGGAGCCGTAGGGGCGCGCCAAGAATTCGGTCTCAAGCCACCGCTCTTTGCCCAATAATCGCAAAGCGCAGCTTGCCGGAGATGAAATCGATCGCGGCGACCGCCACCAGGATCATCAGGATCAGGAACGACACCTTCTGCCATTCCAGCACGCGTATCTGTTCGGCGAGTTGGAGGCCGATGCCGCCGGCGCCGACGATACCGATGATGGTGGCCGAGCGCGTGTTGGACTCGATGAAATACAGCACCTGGCCGGCGATAACCGGCAGCACCTGCGGCATCAGGCCGAAGCGGATCTCGTGAAGCGCGCTGCCGCCGGAGGCGCGGATGCCTTCGACCTGCTTCTGGTCAGCGCCTTCGATCGCTTCGGAGAACAACTTGCCGAAGGCACCGAAATCCGACACCGCGATCGCGAGCACGCCAGCGAACGGGCCGAGCCCGACCACGTTGATCCAGACCAGCGCCCAGATCAGCGTATCGACGCCGCGGATCGAATCGAGAAAGCGCCGCACCGGGAAGCGGACGATGCCTGGCACGATATTCCGGGCCGCAAGCAAGCTGACCGGCAGCGCAAGCAACGCGGCGAGCGTCGTACCGAGCAGCGCGATCGACAGCGTCTCGCCCAAGGCCTTCAGATAGAGCGGCAGCGACGAGCCGGGGTCCGGCGGCATCATCATCATGCTGATCCAGCCGAGCTGGTTCAGTCCCGCGATGAAGCGCGACGGCGAGAAATCGAGATCGACCAGGCCGAACACGAAGATCGCAAGCGCGGCGACGAGCATCGCCGGTGTCGCCAGCCGTGCCGATGCAGGGCGATTGAAGACATCGGGATAGCGCGCGCGGAGCTCGGCGGTGTTGACGTCCTGCGACTTACTCAATGCCGCGCCTCCTTGCCGAACAGGCGGCCGCGCACCCAGCCGGTCGTGATGTCGATCAGGAAGACCGTGACGATGATGGTCACGAGGATGGCGCTGACGTCGGAGTAGTAGAATTTGCGGATCGCGACGATCAGCTCCTGACCGATGCCGCCGGCGCCGACGAAGCCCATCACCGAAGCCTCGCGCACATTAATCTCGAAGCGCAGCAGCGCGTAGCTGGCGTAGCCTGCCGAGACCTGCGGCAGGATCGCAAAGCGCATGCAGGAGATCCAGCTCGCACCTGTCGATCGGATGCCCTCGACCGGCTTCATGTCGGCGTTCTCGACGATCTCCGAAAACAGCTTGCCGAGCGCACCGGTGGAGTGGATCGCGATCGCGAGCACGCCCGCGACCGGACCGAGGCCGAAAGCCATGACGAAGATCAGCGCGAAGACGATGCCGGGCACCGTGCGGGCGAATTCGAGCAGTCGCCGAACCGTGAAGCGCAGCCACGGCGCGGGCGAGGTGTTTTCGGCTGCAAAGAAATTCAGCGCGAATGCCAGCACCGCGCCGATCAACGTTCCGACATAGCTGATCAGCAGCGTCTCACCGAGCAGCTTCAGCCATTTGTGCAAGCCCCAGAACCATTCGCCGAAATTTGTCCAGACCCGCTGGCCGCTGTCGAGGGTGAGGATGCGATCGAAATAGCTGACGAAATTGCCGAAGTAAGTGAAGAAGGTGCGCAGATTCACCTCGGCCCCGAGCGAGGCCACGATCAGCGCAGCGACGAAGACGGCGAGGCCCGCCAGCAGGCGCACGCGCTTGCGTGCGATCGCCTTGCGATAGGCGGCGTTGAGGACGGCGAGCTGCTGCTCGGGAAGGATCGAAACCGCAATCGTCATCGAAGGCACAGATCCATCAAGAAAAGAGCCGGGTCCATCGACCCGGCTCCAGTACATCGTCCCGATAGCTCAGGACGCCTTCTTACGCAGATTGTCGACGAACTTAATCAGCTCGATGGTCTTGTTGTAATCGTCGTTGGCGATCGGTTCCCACGGCTTGTTCTTGCCGTCGGAGAGCTTCTTGAAGGCCTCGGGATCCTTCGTCGCCGCATCGAGGAAGGCCTTCTTGATGGCGGCCTTCATTTCCTCGGGCAGATCGCTCAGATAAGCGTAGGGCGAGTTGATGATGAGGTCGGACTTCACGATGATGCGGAAATCTTCCTTCTTCATCACGGTGCCGTCGGCCGACTTCACCATGCCTTTGTTGAGCATGCGGGTCAGGTTGGAATCGTCATCCGCGTTCCACCAATTGGCGGCAACGTCGACGGTGCCCTGGGCGAGCGCGAGAACGGCGTTCTCGTGGCTGCCGGTGAAGACCACCTTGGAGAAATAGGCATCGGGATCGATGCCCATCGCGTTCAGCTTGAAGCGGGGCATGTTGTTGCCCGAGGTCGAGTTCGGATCAACCAGGCCCAGGTTCTTGCCCTTGAGGTCCTCGATCTTCTGGTACGGCGACTTCGCCAGCGTGTAGAACACCGAGTAATAGCCCTTCGACCCGTCGGAGTTGACGTCGATGACGAAGGCATCGGTCTTGACGCCGGTGAGACGAGCACGCGCAAACGACGCCGGACCGTAATAGCCGATCTGGATGTTGCCGGCGCGCTGGCCTTCGATAAGAGCGGCGTAGTCGTTGGCGACGCGCAGCGTCACCTTGATGCCGAGTTCCTTCGAGAGATAGTTGATGAAGGGGCCATAGCGCTCGGTCACGCCCGAGCCGTTCTCGGCCGGAATCGCGGCGAAGGTGATCTCCGGATATTTCGTCTTCCAGTCCTCGGCGGACGCGGATCCGGCAAAGGTCAGCGCGGCAGCGCCGGCAAGAATGAGTCTGCGAGTGATCATGATACCCTCTTCCCAGGTTGAGGTCGGTTGAAACGAAAGGTGCAATGCGCAGCGGCTCAGGCCGCGGCGGCCGTTCCGAGTGCCGGAACGCCCTCGGGTGCCGGCGCAGGCGCACCACCCATGACGTCGGCGGCTTCGAGATCGTAGAGCTCACGCGCAACGAGATCGGTCAGCGCGGACGGAGCGCCGTCGAACACTACCCGGCCCGCCGCCATGCCGATCAGGCGATCGCAATAGGTGCGCGCCAGATCGAGCGAATGCAGGTTGCAAAGCACGGTGATGCCGAAATGCTTGTTGATGCGCAGCAGCGCATCCATGACGATCTTGGTATTGCGCGGATCGAGCGAGGCAATCGGTTCGTCAGCGAGGATGATGTCGGGCTGCTGTACCAGTGCGCGGGCGATCGCGACGCGCTGCTGCTGACCGCCAGAGAGCTGGTCGGCGCGCTGGGCGGCAAGCGCAGCGATGTCGAACTGTTCGAGCGCCGACATGGCCAGCGCCTTGTCCTGCTCGGGCCAGATCTGCGACAGCGAGCGCCAGGCAGGCATGGTGGCAAGGCGTCCCATCAGCACGTTGGTCAGGACATCGAGCCGGCCGACCAGGTTGAACTGCTGGAAGATCATCGCCGAGCGCGCCCGCCACTGCCGCAGCTCTTTGCCGCGCAGCGCGGTGACGTCGAGGCCGTCAAACATGATGCGGCCCTGCGTCGGCGTCACCAGACGATTGATGGTTCGCAGCAAGGTCGACTTGCCGGCGCCGGAGCGCCCGATCACACCGACGAACCCGCCGGGGGAGATTTGAAACGAGGCGTCGTCCACCGCGGCTTTTGCGCCGAAGCGGCACGTCAGACCTTCCACCACCAGCATGCAGGGCTCCAGAGTAGCTGGAGCCAACCGCTATCGCCGACGCTTGACACTTGTGTGACACAGCCATTGCGGTGCGGCGATCCTACACACTTCATCCCCTGTCATCGTGTCGTCATGACATTGTCATCGAGCCCCTCGAAGAGGAACGCCCGCCCTCGAATTTTGGGATGCAACATGGCCGGCAAGGTGCTTTCGGTCGAACCGACCATCGATCCTTCGGCGAAACTGCACGAGGTCAGGCTCGGCGCTTACACCGAGGTCGGCGCGCGCACCATCCTGCATGAAGTGGCAATGGGCGATTACTCCTATGTCGTGAACGATTCGCAGATCACCTACACGACGATCGGAAAATTCTGCTCGATCGCGGCGATGACGCGGATCAATCCCGGCAATCATCCGATGCACCGTGCCACGCAAGCGCATTTCACTTACCGCTCCAGCGCCTACTTCCCCGGCGAGAGTGACGACACCGATTTCTTCGAGTGGCGCCGCCAGCACCACGTCCATATCGGCCACGACGTCTGGATCGGCCATGGCGCGGTCGTACTGCCGGGCCGCAACATCGGCACCGGCGCGGTGATCGCGGCCGGAGCGATCGTCACCAAGGATGTGCCGGCCTATGCGATCGTTGCCGGCAATCCGGCGCGGATCGTGCGGCGGCGGTTCTCGGAAGAGGTTGCCGGGCGACTGGCGAAGCTGGCATGGTGGGACTGGGATCACGACAAATTGCGTGCGGCGCTGCCCGATTTCCGCAAGCTCGCGATTGAAGATTTCCTGACGACGTACGAAGCAGGGGTCCATTCCCCTGCCAGCAAACGAAGCGCGGTCGCGTGACAGACATTTTCATCGAAGGTGGCCGGACCCTTGTTAGCTCCGAGCTCGCTGAAACTTCACTCTCCGTATCCGGAACGGACATTACGCAGATCGACGCACCGCGCGGCCGTGCGCGGCTCGCGATCAATGCGCGCAATTTGCTGGTGCTGCCGGGCATCGTCGACATTCACGGCGATGCATTCGAGCGGCAGATGATGCCGCGCGCCGGCGTCGACTTCCCGATCGACGTCGCGCTGGCCGACACCGACCGGCAGGTCATCAGCAACGGCATCACCACGGTATTCCACGCCACGACCTGGTCGTGGGAGCCGGGCCTGCGCAGTGGCGACAATGCCAGGCGCCTGCTCGTGGCGATCGAGCGGCAGCGTCCGCACTTTGCGGCCGACACCCGCTTCCATCTGCGCCACGAGACCTACAATCTCGACGCTGAGGCCGAGATCGGCCAGTGGCTCGCCGAGGGCCGCGTCGACCTGTTCGCATTTAACGACCACATGGACGGGGTCGTCGCCGACATCTCCAATCCGCGCAAACGCAACCGCATGGTGGAGCGCACCGGCCTGTCGAGCGAGGATTTCGACAAGCTCGTTACGCATATCGTCTCGCGCGCGGCCGATGTTCCGGCATCGATCACCCGCATCGCAGCTGCGGCACGTGGCGCCGAAGTGCGGATGCTGTCGCATGACGATCAGACGCCGGCGATGCGCCGGGATTTTCGCGCCATGGGCGTGAGGCTCGCCGAGTTTCCGGTCAACGAGGAGACGGCGCGCGAGGCAGCCGACCACGGCGATGCCATCGTCTATGGTGCGCCGAACGTCGTGCGCGGCGGCAGCCATACCGGCTGGACCAAGGCGTCCGACATGATTGCGAAAGGCCTCTGCTCGGTGCTGGCCTCGGATTATTATTATCCGGCCCCCCTGCTCGCCGCGTTCCGGCTTGCCGCCGACGGCGTGCTGCCGCTGACGGAAGCCTGGAAGCTGATCTCGGCCGCACCGTCACAAGCCACCGGCCTGACCGATCGCGGCACGCTCGCCGCGGGCCATCGCGCCGACATCCTGCTGGTCGACGACAGCGCGCCGCTGCGGCCACGGCTGGTCGCCGTGATTGCGGCCGGCAAGCTCGTGCATCTCACCGATGCGAGCAGGTTGCTCGACACAGCGACGACGCCGCGCGAGACTGTCGTTGCGGCATAAATTGGCTATGCTCCGGTAATGACAGGTTTTCCCCGTTACGCGATTTATTTTGCCGCCGGCGCCGACAATGCGCTCTCTCGCTTTGGCGCCGAGCTGCTCGGCTATGATGCCTATGCAGCTGATGAGGTTTCGTTTCCACGGGACGCACTGCAGGTCGCGCCCGACTGGCGCGACATCACCACCGATCCCCGCAAATACGGCTTTCACGGCACGCTGAAAGCGCCGATGGCGCTGGCATCGGGCAAGACCGAAGCGGAGCTCATGGCGGCGTGCGCGACATTCGCCGGCAAGGCGCGGCCGATCCCGGTGATCCGACCGGTGGTCGACTCCATCAGCGGCTTCATTGCCGTGATCCCCGGTGAACCGGTCGAAGCGCTTCAAAACCTCGCCGCCGATTGCGTACGTGATTTCGACTCATTTCGTCCGCCGCTGACGGCGGAAGATCGCGCCCGACGCAAGCCCGAAAAGCTCAGCGAGCGCCAGCGCGACTATCTCGATCGCTGGGGCTATCCGTACGTGATGGAGGAGTTCCGCTTCCACATGACGCTCACGGGGCGGCTGGATGCAGAACGGCGCGGGCCGATTCTGGAGATGCTGCGGGCGAGATTTGCTGGGCTGAGACTCGACACGCTGGCGATCGATCGCCTGACGTTGTTCAAGCAGAATGACGCGAGAGCGCGCTTCCACATCATCGGTGAGTGGACGCTGGCGAGTTAGCCGAGGTCACGCGACATTCTCCGTCATTGCGAGCGAAGCGAAGCAATCCAGAATGTTTCCTCGGCGGGATTCTGGATTGCTTCGTCGCAAGAGCTCCTCGCAATGACGGCGGAGAGATTGGCGGCAGCGGGCCCCTACTTCCCCCACCGCAGCGCCAGCGCGTTGCGCTCCTTGGCGAGTTCCAGCAGTCCTGCCTTGGTCGCCGGATGCAGCGGTTGCAGCGGATGACGCACGGCGTCCGACTTGATGACGCCGCCAGCCTGCATCATCGCCTTGCAGGCGATCAGGCCGCATTGGCGGTTCTCATAGTTGATCAGCGGGAGCCAGCGCTCATAGGCGGCCTTCGCCTTTTCACGATCGCCCGCGAAATAGGGATCGATGATCTGGCGAATGCCGTCGGGATAGCCGCCGCCGGTCATCGCGCCGGTCGCGCCTGCGTCGAGATCGGCCATCAGCGTGATCGCTTCCTCGCCGTCCCACGGGCCCTCGATGTCCTTGCCGCCGGCCTCGATGAGGCTGCGGAGCTTTGAGGCGGCGCCGGGTACCTCGATCTTGAAATAGCGGATGTTGGAAAAGTCTCGCGCCAGCCGCGCCAGCAGCTCGACCGACAGCGGCGTCCCCGCCACCGGCGCGTCCTGGATCATGATCGGGATATTGATCGCGCCCGACAACACCTTGAAGAATTCGACGATGCCTTTTTCAGGCACCCGGAAAGTCGCGCCGTGATAGGGCGGCATGACCATGACCATGGCCGCACCGGCGGCCTCGGCCTGCTGGCTACGCGCCGCGCACACAGCCGAGCTAAAATGGGTGGTGGTGACGATCACGGGTACGCGGCCTGCGACATGCTCCAGCACCGCATGCATCACGCTCTCGCGCTCGGCATCGGTCAGCACGAACTGCTCGGAGAAATTGGCGAGGATGCAGATGCCGTTCGAGCCGGCATCGATCATGAAATCGATGCAGCGGCGCTGCCCCTCGAGATCCAGCTCACCACGCTCGTTGAAGATGGTGGGGGCGACCGGAAACACGCCGCGATAGGGGCGCTTGGCGTTGTGAGGGGTGACCGGCATCGAATTATCTCCCTGGTGTCCTGCCGCTGATTTTAATGCGCCAGCGAGGCACGTTCGTAGATGGTACCGCTACCATTTACAGGGCGCGCGGGCGCGCGGCAATGCCGATCCGCGCGCCGTTGGATAAGGAATTTGAGGCTTTAGGCGGTCTTCACCGCGCCAAGGAAGCTTTCGACGGCGACGCGAAGCCGGTCGGCATCGCCCGACATCTTCTGCACCGAGCCGGTCAGCACCGTGCCGGCATTGCCGGTCTCCTGGTTGAGCTTGGCGACGCTGCCGATGGTGTCGGTGACCTCGCGCGTGCCCTGGGCGGCATGCTGGAAGTTGCGCGAGATCTCGGTGGTGGCCGCACGCTGCTGCTCGACGGCAGCGGCAATCGCGGTCATCTTCTCGTCGATGCCGCTGATGGCACCGCCGATCGAACGGATGGCGGAGACCGCCTGGCTGGTCGCGCCCTGGATCTCCTCGACCTGGCGCGAGATCTCTTCGGTTGCGGTCGCGGTCTGCGAAGCAAGACTCTTGACCTCGCCGGCGACCACCGCAAAGCCGCGGCCGGCCTCGCCGGCGCGGGCCGCCTCGATCGTGGCGTTGAGCGCGAGCAGATTGGTCTGGCCGGCGATGGCGTGGATCATCTTCACGACTTCGCTGATACGGCCCGCAGTCTGGTCGAGAATCTCGACGGTGGCATTGGTCTGCTCGACCTGCGACACCGCTTCACGCGCATCGCGGGCGCTGGACTGCACCTGTGCGGAGATTTCGCCGACGGAAGCCGAGAGCTCCTCGGTCGCGGCCGCGATGCTTTCGAGATTGTTGGTGGCCTGCTCGGCGGCGGACGAAACGGCCGCCGTCTGGCTGCTCGATTCCGAGACCAGCGTGCGCACGTCGGTCGCGGTGGCATCGAGTTCCCTGGTCGACGCCGCGACGCTCTGGATCACGGCCTGCACGGTGTCGTCGAAACTACGGCACGCCTCGTCGACGGTGCCGGAGCGCGCGAGTTGCAGCGCTTGCTGCGATTCGCGTTCCTGGCCCAGACGCTCGGCTGTCGCCGCGCTCTCGCGCAGGCTTTCGAGCGCGGCTGCCATGGTGCCGAACTCGTCGGGAT
>JAEWHT010000444.1 GCA_023387695.1 Pseudomonadota bacterium
GTGCAGGGATCGCTGGCGGAATTCGCGGCTGTTGACGCCGACCTGCTGGCGCTGAAGCCGACCAATCTCAGCATGCGGGAAGCTGCCGCTCTGCCTCTCATCTTCATCACGGCGTGGGAAGGCCTGATTGACCGCGCATCTCTGAAGGCCGGGCAGAAGGTGCTGATCCACGGCGGCGCAGGCGGCGTCGGCCATGTCGCGATCCAGATTGCGCGAGCCTTCGGCGCGGAGGTGTTCGCGACCGGCTCGGCCTTGCAGCGCGCGACCATCGAAGGTTTTGGTGCGACCTTCATCAATCGCGACACTGCCGTCGAGGTTTACGTCGCGGAGCACACGAGCGGCCGCGGCTTCGACATCGTTTATGACACCGTCGGCGGCAAAGTGCTCGATGCCTCCTTTGCCGCGGTGCGCCGCTTCGGTCATGTCGTGAGCGCGCTCGGCTGGGGCACGCATGCGCTGGCACCGCTGTCGTTCCGCGCTGCGACCTATTCCGGCGTGTTCACGCTGCTGCCGCTGTTGACCGGCGAAGGCCGCGCTCATCACGGGGAGATCATGGCGGAAGCGACACGGCTCGCCGAGGCCGGCAAGCTCGTGCCGTTGCTGGATGCGCGGCGCTTCACGATGGAGAACGTTGGCGAGGCCTATGCGTTGATCAGGGATCACGCTGCCAAGGGCAAGCTGGTGGTGGATGTTTGAAGCGGGAATATTTTGTAGGGTGGGTTAGCTCAGCGGGTTGCGCATAGCGCAGGCCGCTGGGCGTAACCCACCACTGTGGTATCCGCGGTGACAGAAGAGGTGGGTTACGCCTTCGGCTAACCCACCCTACGAAGAATACGAGATCAATCTTCGCTCGACGCCGTGAAGCGATTGCGCAAATAGGCCTGTGACAACAGGAAGAACAGCGCGCGCTCACCATGATATTTGGCAGACGGACGCGTGCGCTCAAAGCCATCGGCAAAGATCTTGCCGGACTGGTCGCAGACCTGCCATCGCCAACCGAACCGTTTGCGTCTGGTGAGGATCACTTCGAACATGCCGACGAGCTAGGTCCCCTGCTCCTTGCCGGGCGCAGGCCACGAGGCTGCACCCACCTCCTCCGTTGGAGGGATGCCCGACATATAACCCAGCAATACGGAAAGCGAATTAAATTGATTATCGGAAATGCGTATCTTGCACCGGCGATTGCGAGGTTGTGATCAGCGCGGAATAAGCTGCTCCCGTCGGTGTTTTTTATCTCCTCTCAGCGCGGCTTGGTCGCGCTCGCAGCGGTATTCAAAGCCAAACACAGTGTGAGCGTCCGGTAAGCGAACGCTCACCGGATGTTCACAACATATGTTAGCGACCGACCCGCGCCTGGAGATGCGCAGGATAGCGGTCGCCCTGCACGGTCACATTGGCCAGCACCCCTTGAATCGCAGCGATATCCGCAGCCGATAGCGTCACCGCGGCGGCGCCGAGATTTTCCTCGAGCCGATGCAGCTTGGTGGTGCCGGGGATCGGCACGATCCACGGCTTCTGCGCCAGCAGCCAGGCCAACGCGATCTGTGCTGTCGTCACATTCCGCACTGCGGCGATCTCGCTGAGCAGATCGACCAGCGCTTGATTGGCTTTGCGTGCGCTGGATGAGAAGCGCGGTACGATGTTGCGGAAATCGCTGCTGTCGAACGTCGTGCTCTCGTTGATCGCGCCAGTCAGAAAACCCTTGCCGAGCGGGCTGAACGGCACGAAGCCGATGCCAAGCTCTTCCAGTGTCGGCAGAATCTCCTGCTCCGGCTCGCGCCACCACAGCGAATATTCGCTTTGCAAGGCTGTGACCGGCTGAACCGCATGGGCGCGGCGGATGCTCGCGACGCTCGCCTCCGACAGGCCGAAATGCAGCACCTTGCCTTCGCGGATCAGGTCCTTCACCGCGCCCGCGGTGTCCTCGATCGGCACGTCAGTATCAACGCGATGCTGATAGAACAAATCGATGCGGTCGGTCTTCAGCCGCTTCAACGCGGCCTCCGCCACCGCCTTGACGTTGGCGGGCCGGCTGTCGAGCCCGGCATCGACCTTGCCGCCTTTGAAGCCGAACTTGGTGGCGATCACCACTTTGTCGCGGAATGGCGCCACCGCCTCGCCCACCAGTTCCTCGTTGACGAAGGGGCCATAGGCCTCGGCGGTGTCGAAGAAGGTCACGCCGCGTTCGAACGCCGTCCTGATCAGTGTGATGGCCTGTGACGTCTCGGTCGCGGGCCCGTAGCCGTAACTCAATCCCATGCAGCCGAGGCCGAGGGCCGAGACCTCGAGGCCGCTTCTGCCAAGTTTGCGCGTCTGCATTGCTGCTCTCCATTCAAGATCATCTTCGGCAGCGAATTTAGGCCGCGCACAGGCCTGCGATTAGGTGATAAAATCGGCATGTACTCATGATCTGGACTCATGAATGCTCCGCACCAACACCAACGATTTGCTCGCCTTTCTCGCCGTCGCGCGCGAGCGCAGCTTTACGCGCGCGGCCGCGCAGCTCGGCGTGTCGCAATCGGCGCTCAGCCACACCGTGCGCGGGCTCGAGGAACGGCTGGGCTTAAGGCTCCTCACCCGCACCACCCGCAGCGTCGCGCCGACAGAGGCCGGCGAACGGCTGCTCCGCACCATCGGGCCACGCTTCGACGAGATCGATGCCGAACTGTCGGCGCTGACAGAGCTGCGCGAGACGCCGGCCGGCACGGTGCGCATCACCACCGGCGAGCACGCGGCACAGACGGTGCTGTGGCCGGCGCTGGCAAAGCTGCTGCCGCGCTTTCCCGACATCAAGGTCGAGCTCGTCGTCGACTATGGTCTCACCGATATCGTCGCCGAGCGGTACGACGCCGGCGTGCGGATCGGCGAGCAGGTCGCCAAGGACATGATCGCAGTCCGCATCGGGCCGGAGATGCGGATGGCCGTGGTCGGCGCGCCCGCCTATTTCGCCGCACGCGGCAAGCCGAAGCAACCGCAGGATCTCACCGAGCACAATTGCATCAACCTTCGCCTGCCGACCTATGGCGGGATCTATGCCTGGGAATTCGAGAAGCGCGGCCGCGTCATGAAGGTACGCGTCGACGGCCAGCTCGTGTTCAACACCGGCCTGCTCAGGATGAATGCCGTGCTGGCCGGGCTTGGCCTTGCCTACATCCCCGAGGATCTCGTCAAGCGCGAGATCGCCGACGGCAAGCTGATCCGCGTACTCGCCGATTGGTGCGCGCCGTTCGCGGGCTATCACCTGTATTACCCGAGCCGGCGGCAGCCGACGCCGGCGTTTGCCGTGCTGGTGGAGGCGCTGCGGTATCGGAAGTGAAGGAGCGCCGTTCGCAAATGGACAGTCTCGGAGCGTTCCCACAAGCTCCGTCATGCCCGGGCTTGTCCCGGGCATCCACGTTCTTTGTGCCGCAAGGCGTGGATGGCCGGGACAAGCCCGGCCATGACGACACCGAGATCTGAATAAGACCGAGAGAGAGAGTGAAGGATCAGCGCGCGATGACTTCGACTTCGCCGTCGACGCCGTTCACGACATTGAAGCCGCGCTCGTAGACCTTGCCCTCGTTCTTGGCGATGGCGCGGTATTCGCCTTCGGAGAGCACGACGCGCGGGAAGGCGCCGATCGATTCCTTGATGACGTCGCCGCCGGGCGTCAGCACCGACCAGGCGGTGTTGGCGAGCGCCTCGCCGCCCTTATCGCTGACGAGCTTCAGCGTGATCACGGCGGCGCGGTGGGTGATGGTGACGTCGGTGAGCTTGCCGGCCTGGACGCGGATGTCCGAGCGCACCACCGAATTGGCGTCGCCGTAGTTGGAGATGATGTAGTAGGTGCCCTCCGGCAGCAGCACGACGTCGCCTGCGGCGACGTTCGGCACCAGCGAGGCGCGCTCGCCGGATTCGAACTGGCTCCCCTTGTAGATCGCGAACGAGATCTGGTTCAGCGGAATGCGGCTGGTGCCGACGCGCCCCTCGATGCGCAGGCCGCCGGCCGGCAGCACAAAGGACTCGCGATCGGTCTCGGCCTTCAGGCTGACGGTGCGCACTGCGCTGACGAGACCAAAGGCGACATGCACGACGTAATTGCCGGGCGGCAGCACGATGTTCGGCGTGGCGGTGCGATCCTCGCGGATCAGCTTGAAGGTGCCGTTCTCGTCGGGACGATCGGCAAACACCCGCCACACCAGGCCGCTGGTGATCGCAGGCGTGTCCTTGCCATACTTCGCGGACAGCGACAGCACGGCCTGCCCGGGCGCGGCCGCGTTGAGGGGCGCGGCCGGCGGTACATTGGCCACCGCTGGCGGCGGCATGCTGGGCGTGTTCGGCTGGGTCAGGGTCGGCGGCAGGCTTGGCGGACCTGCACCTGGGCCGGACGGCGGCGCCAGGCTGACGGCGCCACCGGGGTCGGGCACCGAAGCCGGCGGGATCGGCGGTGGGCGGTCCGAGAAGAGCTGCGCCTGCGCACTATTTTGGCCGAGCCAAACGAGGCACGCAGCAAGGATCAGCGCCGGCAGCAGCCTGCCGCCGCGCCGCCATCCGATGATGCCGTCACCCCCGAGAGTCATGCCACCTGCTTTTCACCGAAAACGCGGCAAATTCAAGCCTCTGAAATCCCATGGAATACGGTTCTATGGAACCCGGTTGACGCCTGCGTGATTACCTCAGGGCCAACGGGCCCTCGCCACACTCCCGCCCCCTGCGTCCCGAACGGTATAAACCATGCTTGGCCTCTGTTCTGGCGGCGAGCAGGGAACGGTGCCTAGTCTGGCGAGTGCGACTGGCCCCGGCGTTAGGAGAGTTGCGGTGCTGGAAATCTTGAGAGGTCGGGGCGTGAACGGCGCCAATGGCGAGAAGGTCGGCCTTGGCAGTATCCGCCGGCCCGTCCTTGGTCTCGCGCTCGGTGGCGGTGCGGCGCGCGGATTTGCCCATATCGGAATCATGCGAACGCTGCTGGCGAACGGCATCGTCCCCGATGTCGTGGTCGGCACCTCGATCGGCGCCGTGGTCGGCGGCCTCCATGCAGCCGGCCGGCTCGACACGTTCGAAGAGTGGGGGCGCAGCCTGCAAGGCATGCGCAACATCCTCGGCTATCTCGACATCCGCCTCGACGGCTCCGGCCTGCTGGGCGGCGAGAAGCTCGCACGCCAGCTCGAAAAGGCGGTCGGCGAGACTCTGATCGAGGACCTGCCGATCAAATATGCCTCGGTCGCCACCGAGGTCCGTACCGGCCACGAGATCTGGCTGACGCGCGGCCGCCTGGTCGAGGCGATGCGTGCCTCCTATGCGCTGCCCGGCATCTTCTCGCCGGTGATGATCGGCGACCGCTGGCTGGTGGACGGCGCGCTGGTGAACCCGGTGCCGGTGTCGGCGGCGCGGGCGCTCGGCGCCGAGATCGTCATCGCCGTCAATCTGTCGACCGACATCTTCACGCATTCGACCACGATCCATGCGCACGGCGCTACGCCGGTGCAAGTCGCCGAAGAGACCCCGGCCAAGCGGCGTTTTCCGCGCATCTTCTCGCCGGAGGGAGCCGTCAAGCGCCAGTTCTTCGGCACGGCCGGCCGGCCCGGCATCTCGTCGGTGATGATCGATGCCTTCAACATCATGCAGGACCGCATCACCCGCGCCCGGCTCGCAGGCGATCCGCCGGACCTCCTGATCACACCGCGGGTCGGCCAGTTCGGCTGGTTCGACTTCCATCGCGCCGAGGACCTGATCGCCCACGGCGCGCGCGCCGCCGAACGCGCGCTGGAATCGATCCAGGAAACGATCGACGTGCTGGCGCCGGCGCCCGAAGGCAACGCGCCCAAAGCGGTGGAATAAAGTCGGTTCAGGCCGTCTTGATGTAGTCGCGCAGGGCTTCCTGCTCGGACTCGTATTCCCTGACACGCCATTTGACGATGTCGCCGATCGAGATCAGCCCGACCACCTTGCCGTTGTCGACGACAGGCAGATGGCGGAACTTGCCTGTTGTCATCATCTCCATCAGCTCGGCGACCGTGTCGGCCTCCTTGCAGCTTACGACCTTGCGGGTCATGACCTGGCTGACCGGCTCTTCCAGCACGCTGGCGCCGCGCTCACCGAGCACGCGCACGATGTCGCGCTCGGACAGGATGCCCTCGAGCCGGCTCTGGTCCATCACCAGCACCGCACCGATCTTCTTCTCGCCGAGCAGCTTGACGGCAGCGGCGAGCTTGGCGTCGGGCGCGACGCTCATGATCTGATGGCCCTTGGTATTGAGAATGGAACGTACCGTCATTGTCGCCTCCCTGAATCGGATCCGTCCGCTTTGCGCGGTTTGGACTTGTTCGCGAGTCTTCAACTAACAGTTGGAGCGCCGGTTTCACGTTCAGGCGCTTTGCGAAGCGCAGCCTCTACGGGCTTGTCGCTTCGGAACATTCTTCCCCGGAATGATGGATGAATTCAGCCTGCGCCGCAAGCGCCGCTTCAAATACCGTTTGAAATGTCCTGTGATGACGCATCCGCAGCATCATCGCTTCGCACGCGCGGCACCGGATCGAACAATGCGAACAGCAGAAGCCCTGCGAAGAAGCCGCCGATATGCGCCTCCCATGCGACACCCGCGCTGTCGCTTTCGACGCCGATCGCGCCGACGCCAAAGATGATGTTCATCACGAACCACACCGTCAGGAAGCCGACGATCCGCCGGTCGCGCAGTGCTTGAAACAGCGGCAGCGCCGGAACCTTGGCGGCGGTATCGGCGTCCGAACGGTTGAACGACAGAAAGCTGCCGCGCACAAAGGCAAACCGGATCGCCGCCGCCATCGCGCCCGACACCGAGGCCGAGGCGCCGATCATCGGCACCACCGCATGCTCGTGGGTGACGAGATGGGCGAGCGCGCCGGCCGCGGCCGTCACCGCCAGGAACACGAAGAAGCGCACCGCGCCGAAGCGCCGTGCCAGCGCACTGCCGAACGGCAGCAGCCACAGCACGTTGAAAGCAATATGGGTGAGATTGGCATGGAGGAGCGAATAGGTGACGAAGGTCCAGACCTTAGCGCCCGCGCCGCCCTCGAACTGCAAATTGACGAGCGAGGAATCATACCGTTTCGGGATGAAGCCGAAGACGTCGATCGTCCAGTTCTCGAGCTCCGGCGGCAGCAACACCCGCAGATGGATCACCGCCAGCAGGAGCACATAGGCCGTCAGCGGCCACGGCAGCGTCAGGATCGGCTCGCGCGGGGCCTCTTCGACGACGACCGGCTGGTCCGACGGGGGTGGTGGCGGGGAATCCAAGGCGGTTTCGCTTTCAGCGCGCGATCGAAGCAACAAGCTTGGAGATAGTCGCGTTTGCCGGCCTCGCGCAAGTGCACAAAAGGAAAAGGCAGGGCCCTGGGAGGCCCTGCCTGTCCGTGTCGATCTTGCCGGCACCACGAAGGAACAGGAGTATCCCCACCCCTCCCCGCGGCCAGTGACCAAACTGTTTGACGCCTGTGTACAGGTCTCGCCGAGAACCTGGAAAAGCGGCGAGGCTTGCGACTGCGATCACCATAGCAGCCGCGCGGCCGCGGCAAAGCTCATAGTTAATTTAACGTTAACGACGCAAAGGCAGCGCGCGGGGGTGCGAAAACGCCCCTGCGGCATGGACGCTGCAATTCCCCTCCTGCACAACAACACAGGGATCTCGGGTGCACTGAAGCGGGACATGTTTGTCCCACGAGGTTGCGCCGGGGGGTAAGCGTCAGTCATGAAACATCCATCGAGCCGCGCGTTCTTCGCATATTGGGACACGAAGCGTGGCAGCGCGCGGGCCCCTGACCGGGCCGATATCGACCCGTCCGCCGTTCGCGAGCTGCTCGGCGACATCTTCGTCCTATCCTGCGAACCGAAACTGGGCTTTCCATTCCGCGTCGCCGGCACCCGCGTCTGTGCACTTGCCGGCTGCGATCTCAAGGACCAGGGCTTCGCCGCGATGTTCACGGACGCGAGTCGCCGCGAGATCGAGGAAATCACCACCATCGTCGCTGACGAGACCTTAGGTGCCATCGCCGGTCTCACCGCGGAGCGTGACGACGGCAGCAAGGCCCATCTCGAACTGCTGCTCCTCCCCTTCAACGCCCGCCCGCATACGCCGGTGAGCGTAACGGGCGTGCTCGCGCCGTTCGACGACGCATGCGGCGCGCTCGGCCCATTCACCGTCACGTCCTGGCGTTATCTGCACCAGCCGGAGAAACTCCTGCCGCGCGCCATTCGCAAATTGCAGGTCGCACGCGGACTGATGGTGTATGAGGGGCTGCGGTAATTCTCTCGTGTCCCGGACGCGCCGCAGCGTGTAACGCTGCTGCGCAGAGCCGGGACCCAGAAGGCAACGTATCCGAAGCAAGATGGGCCCCGGCTCTGCAGCGCACCGCTAAAGAAGCGCTGCGCTGCGTCCGGGGCACGAAACCAACTTCAAACGCCGATTGTCAGCGTCCTCACGGCATCGCCAGATGCCAGGCACCGTTGAGGAAACCATCGCCGGTGACGTCGCCGGGCTTGGTGTCCTTGGCGAAGGTGTAGAGCGGCTTACCCTTGAGGGCCCACTGCTTGGAGCCGTCGTCGCGGGTTATGATGGTGTAGCCATCGCCGGCGGCATCGCTCACTTCGGCCTTCAGCGCCGGCCAGTTTGTCGCACACGGGCCGTTGCAGGCCGACTTGCCGTCCATGTCCTTGTCGAACGTGTAGAGCGACATGCCCTTAGCGTCCGTGAGCACGTTACCCTTGTCGGTCTTCCCGGTCTTGGTCGGCGGCGCTGCGAATGCAGCGGTCGTGAGCGCGAGCGTGGCTGCGAGCGTGAGCGCGAGGCGGATCGAGGATGTCGTCATGGTGTCTCCTGTCATGCAATTGGCTTGCACGAGATAGGACGCCGCATCGCGCGCACTATTCCTCGAAAGGCCGCCAAGATATTTTTGGCTGCGCGCACGCGCGCGACGGAATAAATTGCGGTGGTTGATACGGAACAGGAAGATGAACAAGCCACATTGGCGCCGCGCGCGCACCGATGACCTACCCGCGATCACCGCGATCGCAGATCGGATTCATCCTGATCTCTTCGAGCGCCCGGAAGTGCTTGCGGAGAAGATGCGGCTTTGTCCGGACGGCTGCCGCATGCTGGCAGCAGGCGACGAGATCGCAGGCTACGGCCTCGCGCATCCCTGGATGCAGCACCAAATCCCGCCGCTCGACGGCTTTCTTGGCCAGTTGCCGAACGCCGCCGACTGTCTCTACGTGCACGACGTCGCCGTGCTTCCCGACGCCCGCGGCGGCGTAGCGCGCGCTTATGTCGCGGAGATCGAACAACTCGCACGCTCATCCGGCATCGCACGACTTGCACTGGTCTCGGTCTACGGCACGCGCGGGCTCTGGGAGCGTCTCGGCTTCCAGCCCGTCACACCAGATGCGGTGCTGCGGGAAAAACTTGCGTCCTACGGCGCGAGCGCGACCTACATGCTGCGTGAGCTCGCAGAATAGCTAGTCCGCCACGCGGTCGGCGACGAATGTCCCGTTCGGTTGATGAAAGACGATCTGGCCGACAGTCTCGCGCTCCCCGCGAAATTCGACGGCAAATCCGTCCAGTTCGACGATGCGAAACCGCCGGCCACTCTGTGGCTCGAGGCGATAGGCCGGCTGATAGTCCGGCTTCAGGATCAACCGCCCTTCGCTGTCCAGCGTCACGTGATGATTGATCGAGCCGCTTCTGAAATGCCCGACACAACGGGCGCGGAATGCGGGATCAAGGCAGTCGCCGGCGGCGCGCCGCTCGAAGACGATGTCCTTCACCATCGGCTCCAGCGGCACCGAGAGGTGCACGATGTTGCCCTCGCGGTCGGTCTGGAAGGTAATCGGAAGATTGTCCGGATGCAGCTTGTCGATGATTTCCGGCGTCACGAACGTCTCGAAATGCCAGTGCGACAGCGGCGCGCCCATTCCACGCCACGACCAGTGCAGCGCGCCGTCCTGCTCGTGGATCGAGATCACGCCATAGGCGGGATGGGCGTACTCGGCAGCGTAGGCCGACAATGCATGCGCTGGCCTGGTGTCCTTGTGACGCGACCTCTCGCGCGCCTCCTTGTCGACCGGGATGTGGGCAATGAAGTCGTCGCGCATCTTGTGAAAGCGCGCGAGCCAGTCGACCGGCTCGCGTCCGCGCAGCCGGTCGATGATGTACCAGGTGAGGATCGGCGGAATCTCGCTCGGGCTGCGATTGGTCAGCACGGCGACGCCGATGCCGGCATCCGGCACCAGCGTCATGAACGACCCCCACCCGTTCCATCCGCCTCCGTGCGAGACGTGACGATCGCCACGATAATTGCTCGACTGAAAACCCAATCCATAATGCGTCTCGCCGAACTCGGAAAACTCCGACTTTCGAATATGGGCCAGCGGCGCATGCAGCTGCTCGACCAGCGTTGCCGGCAGCAAGCGCTCGCCGGCAAATTCGCCCTTGCCGAGATGTAGCCGCATCCAGTTGGCGAGATCGGCCACCGAGGTGTTGATGGCGCCGGCCGCCGTGGTGCTGATCGGCAGCCGCAGTGCCGGCATTCGCGTGTCGACGTCGATCTTGTAAGGCTTCGCGGGCTCGGTCCCGGCTTCGAACTCGTCGAGCGAGAAGCTGACGCTCATGCCGAGCTTGTCAGTGAGTCGCTCGCGAACGAAGGCTTGAAAGCTCTTCCCGCTCAATCGCTCGATCAGGAGGCCAGCGGCGTTGTAGCAGAGATTGCTGTATTGCCAGGCGGCACGAATATCGCGGCTGAGTTCGAGATGCCGCATCAGCGGCAGCATCTCGGCCGGCGAAAGATCTCCCGGCAGGTGAAGCCAATCGTGCCGCGGCAGCCCCGATTGATGGCTCAGTAGGTCGCGAATGGTGACGCGTTCGGTCGCCACAGGATCGGAAAGCCGAAACTCCGGCAAATAGTCGCGGACCGGCTTGGTCCAGTCGAGCACGCCCTCGTTATGGAGCAGCGCGACCGCACTCGCGGTGAATGATTTCGTGATCGAGCAGATTACGAATTGCGTCTGCGGCGTGACCGGCAGATCAGCCTCGACATCGCGCTGTCCATAGCCGCGGGTGAGCACGACCTTGCCGTCCTGCACGACGGCAAGCGCGGCGCCGGGCACTTTCCAGACCGACATTGCTTCCGCGGCAAGACTGTCGATATCGGGGATCAGCGATGCGAACGAAGTTTCGGGACGTTCAGATGAAATATCCATGACACCTGCAAACCTTGCGAGGTGTGCAGGCTACCGGCTTCAACGTGAAATGGAAGCCCGGAGATGGGCCCGAAGTGCCACGGCCGCTCAGCCGCGATGCTTCTTCTTGCCCTTCTTGCCGGACTTCCCGGAGGCACCCGGCCACTCAGTCACCGAAGGCGCAAATTTGGCGTCACCGGACTTGTTTCCGAATTTCTTGTCTTTCTTGCCGAACGCCGGCTTGCCGAATTTGCCGCCGTCGTGAGACTTGAAGTCACTCTTGGCGTGGGGCTTGAAGTCGCTCTTCGCGTGGGGTTTGCCGTACGGCTTGCCCTGATGTTTGCCTTCCGGCTTTTCGCGCGGCCTGTCGTGAGGCTTCTCGTGAGGCTTCTCGTGAGGCTTGGGCCCCTTCGCGTTCCAGGGATCGTCGCGGCGGCGGACGACTTGATCGTTCTCGCCCTCGTCGCGCTGCGGAGCGCGTGCGCGCTTATCTACCGGCGCCTGCTCCTGCGGCGCACCGGTCAGCGGCTCGATGCGAATGCTGTCTTCCTTGTCCGGACGCTTGACCTTGGCAGCGAAGGATTCAGCGACGCGCTCGGAGATCTCGAACTCGGTGGTGGTGTCCGAAATCTTGATCGCGCCGATGTCGCGCTTGTCGATGCCGCCGCGGCGGCAGATCATCGGCAACAACCAGCGCGCTTCCGCGTTCTTGCGGCGTCCGATAGCGGCCCGGAACCATACGGTCGGCTCCGCCATGACGTGCTTTTTCCCCGATTTGGCGCGGGGGCGCTCGGACCGATCGTCGCCACGCGGAGCACGGTCGTCGCGGTGACGGTCGTCACGCGGCCGGCTGCTTCGCTCGCCGGGATCGATGATGTCTTCCGGTGACGGCAGCCGCGCACGATAAAGTCGCGCGAGCGCTGCGGCGATATCCTCGGCCGACCGCTCGGCCAGCAGGGCCTTCGCCAGTTCCAGATCGTCTGATGTCGTCTCCTCGGTGAACAGCACGTCCTTCATGCGCTCATGATCGAGCTTGCGGATCTCATCCGCTTGCGGCGCCGTGCCCCAGTTCGCTTCGATTCCGGACAGATTGAGCAACACTTCTGCACGACGCCTTCTTATCGGCGGCACCAGGAGGACGCTTGTCCCCTTGCGGCCCGCCCGCCCGGTGCGGCCGGAGCGATGCTGCATCACTTCAGGATCGTTCGGGAGGTCCGCGTGAATGACGAGGTCGAGGCTCGGCAGATCGATGCCGCGGGCAGCAACGTCTGTCGCGACGCATATGCGGGCGCGCCCGTCCCGGAGCGACTGGAGCGCCAAAGTGCGCTCGTTTTGCGTCAATTCGCCTGAAAGAGCGACCACGGAAAAACCGCGCTCCAGCAGCGCCGCCTGTAAATGCCTGACCGCATCGCGCGTGTTGCAGAACACCAGCGCGCTCGGCGCCTCATAGAAGCGCAGCACGTTGACGACGGCATGCTCGACATCACCGGAAGCAACGCGGATGGCGCGATACTCGATGTCGGCGTGACCGCCTTCGTCGCCCGCAACCTCGATGCGAAACGCCTGTTGCTGATACTGCTTGGCGAGCGCCACGATGCCGCGCGGGAACGTCGCCGAGAACAGCAAGGTACGGCGCGTGTCCGGCGTGGTCTTGAGGATGAACTCCATGTCCTCGCGAAAGCCGAGATTGAGCATCTCGTCGGCCTCATCAAGCACAACGACTTTCAATTCCGAGATGTCGAGGCGATTGCGGCGAAGATGATCGCACAGTCGGCCGGGCGTGCCGACCACGATATGGGCGCCCGCGGCAAGCTCGCGCTGCTCGCGGCGCGGGTCCATGCCACCGACGCAGGAGACGACGCGCGCATGCGCGTGCTCATAGAGCCAGGTGAGCTCGCGCTGGACCTGCAAGGCGAGCTCGCGAGTCGGCGCAACGATCAAGGCCAAAGGTGCTCCGGCCCGTTCGAACGTCTCGGCATCGCCGAGCAGGTCCCTGGCCATCGCCAAACCATAAGCGACGGTTTTGCCCGAGCCGGTTTGCGCCGACACCAGGAGGTCGCGGTCGACGGCATCCTCGCCGAGCACGGCAAGCTGAACGGGCGTCGGTGAATCGTAATTGCGCTCAGCCAGGGCACGGGCGAGCGGCGGGGTCAGGGCCGGAAATGACACGGGATGGAAAACCTTGCTTGGTCGGGGCGCGAAACGAAAAACCGAGGGGCCTGACGCTGCAGTCACTGCAGAAGGCCCGGTCGCACCCATGATGATCTTGATTTGGACGCTCTTTACGCCAGCAGCGGCCAAATCACCATGGCTTTGATGCATGGCATTGGCGACAGGGTGAACAAGCCCGGGATGCTCGCCCAGCGCTTTTGGCCCGCTTTGACCCTTCCGGAGTGCCCTTTCGCTCGAAATGGCGAACTTTTGCAGTCAAATGGCATGGTTCGGCCGAGACCGAACCATCGGATCGGCAAATCGACTAGGCTCGGGACACGATTGAGGTAGCCTGCGGCTTCGACCGGTGGCTTGAAGACAGGTGAACGAGAATGTCCAGCGACAAGACAGCAGAGGCCATTTTGGCCGATCTCAATCGCAACTACGTTCGCGCCGTTGACGAGGCCGACGTAGCCTGGTTCGACGCCAATCTCGCCTCGGACTTTCGCAACACCAATCCGGACGGCACTTTGATCGACCGATCGACATTCCTCGTACAGATAAGCCGCGGCTCGACAGTGCGCGACATTCGTGAGCACGATGTGATCATTCGTGTGCTCGGGGACTTCGCCATCATTCATGCACGCACCAGCTATCGCAAGCCGGACGGCAACGAAGGTGCGGGCCGCTACACCGACGACTGGCAATACCGCGACGGACGTTGGCAGTGTGTCTCTGCTCACGTGTCGCGCGCATAAGGACGAACGAAACATGGCCGACAGCATTTCGCTTGCCGACAAGCTCGCGACCTTCAATGATCACTGGTCGCCGCGGACAGTCACAACCTTCAATGATTGCGACGTGATGGTGGCGAAGGTGAAGGGCGAATTCACCTGGCACAAGCACGACGGCACCGACGATTTCTTTCTCGTGCTGAAGGGCAAGCTGGACATCGAATTGCGGGACCGGACCGTGACGCTTGGACCGGGTGAGGTCTACGTCGTGCCCAAGGGCGTCGAGCATCGCCCGGTGGCCCGCGAGGAAGTTCACATCATGCTGATGGAGCAGAGCGGCACGCCGAACACGGGCGACAAGGCCACCGCCGCGCCGCGAAAATTCGCGTAGAGGGATCGCGCGGCTCTAATCCCTGGCTTTAATCCCTGGAGGTCACCGGTCTGTTGAAGCCGCCGGCGAGCCGTGCCCTCGCCTGCATGACGTAGTCTTTCGCGGCGCGGCTCAGGGCGCGGATGGCGCGCCAGGCTTCGGTGGCCTCGAGCCACGCTTTCATCTCGGTGAACTTCCCGTACGCCCAGGCGAATACAGGGATCCGCATCAGCTTGTCCCGCGTGAGATGGAACAGGCGCTCGACCAGAACGAGCTTGAGCAGTTCGCAGCCGACGAACGCCGCCACGCCGCTCAGGAATTGACCAGTCGCAACGAGGTACGCCGCCAACGGCTTGATCGGCTCCAGGATGATGACGGGCACGGAAAACAGCGCCAGCGATGGATAAGGCGGCAGCGATTTGATCCAGGCGCGCAACCGCTTGAATTCAAAACGCCGCTCGATCCATCGCGAGATCGGATGCGCCACGGCCATGAACACCGCATCCGCCAGGAAGTAGATG
>JAEWHT010000451.1 GCA_023387695.1 Pseudomonadota bacterium
GGGCGCGCCTCTTGGCGCGAACCCGGAATCCATTTCTCCACGTCATCTACGGCCCGATGGATTCCGGGCTCGCGCTTCGCGCGCCCCGGAATGACGGCGCAGGATTTGGCGGCAGCTTGCGCTTCAACAAAGAAACTCAGCTTCACCGCGCTATCGTCACTACGGAACGGAGTTGTCTATGCCTTTCCGATCTGACGATCTGGTCGATGACATCATGCGTATGGCGCCGCACACGATCCGTGTGTTCCTCGCCTTCAGGATGGCCTGTGTCGGCTGTCCGATTGCGACCTTCCACACCGTGGACGATGCCTGCCACGAGCACGGCATCGACCGCGACAAGTTTCTCGCCGCGCTGAGCGAATGCGTACCGGCGTGAAGGAAACGGAGTCCGCGCTGGGCACGCGCGGGGTCCCGGGTGAGGGTGAGCTTTCGCCGTAAGCGGAAGTGCCCTCACCCCTATGTTCAAGCCGCGCCGCTGTCCGGGCTCCGCTCCGCCAGCACGACGATTCTGTGCGGATCGCGCAGGATGATGCGCTGGCGGCCGCTCTCGACGAGGCCCTGGCTCTCCCAGCCGCTGAGGATGCGGCTGACCGTGTGCAGCGTGGTGCCGGTCATCTGCGCGATGTCCTGGCGGCTGATCGGAAAATCGATCTCGATGCCGTGGTCGAGCTTCTTGCCGGATTGGTTGGCGAGCCGCAGCAGCGCATGCGCGACGCGTTGCTCGACCTGCTGGGTTGACATTTCCAGGATGCGGGTGTGGCTCTCCTGCAGCCGCTTGCCCACGGTCTGCATCGTGTTGGAGGCCAGCGCCGGAAACCGTTCGATCAGCCGCGGCCAGGCCGCATTCGGCCAGATCAGCGCGACGCTGTCATCAACCGCCATCGCAGTCGCAGGATACTGGGCGGCGCCGATCGCCATCGCGAGCCCGAAGGTTTCGCCCGGCGCGACATAGCGCACCACGATCTGCTCGCCGGTCGGCGTAGTCTTGGCCGCGCGGACATGGCCATGCAGCAGCAGGAAGAAGGATAGCGCGTCCGCGCCCTGCTCGAAGATGGCGGCGTTCTTGGGATAGCGCGCGGAACGTGCCTCACGCAGGATCTCGTCGAGGTCCTCCGGCTTCACGCCGGCAAACAGCGGCAAATGCGCAACCAGCGATGTGTCGACCTTGGCCATTCTGCCTCCTTGGCATCAGGGAGTGTGATGGCACCTGCAAACGTCCTGGTGTTTGCGATAGCGCAAAACGGACCGGCCGGACGGCAGTATTTTTCCAGACAACGGTCCGAATGCACAGGAGTTGTCCCCATGGCTGGCACCCGATCCCGTAATTTTCAGGACTGGCCGCTGTTTGCGAACAGTTTTCGGCCCTTCTTCCTGCTCGCCGCCATCCAGGCCGGGCTGTCGATCCTGGTCTGGCTGCCGATGTTCTATGGCGAGCTGTCGGTGACGTCGGCATTTGCACCGCGAGACTGGCATGTCCACGAGATGCTCTATGGCTTCCTACCGGCCGTCATCACCGGGTTTCTGTTCACGGCAATCCCGAACTGGACCGGGCGGCTGCCGATCCAGGGCCCGTCGCTCGCTGCGCTGCTGGTGGTCTGGCTCGCCGGGCGAGCCGCGGTGGTGCTGTCCGCCGAGATCGGCTGGGCGTTCGCGCTTGTTATCGATGCCGCTTTCCTGGCGTTGGTCGTGGCGGCCGCGGCGCGCGAGATCCTCGCTGGCGGCAACTGGCGCAATCTGCCGGTGGTGGTGCTCGTGCTGTTGCTGCTGTCAGGCAATGTCGCCTTCCATCTCGAAGCGCACTATCAAGGTGCTGCCGATATCAGCATCCGCATCGGCATTGGCGTGGTCATGTTGCTGATCTCGCTGATCGGCGGCCGCATTATTCCGAGCTTCACCCGCAACTGGCTGGTCAAGTTCAATCCCGGCCGCGTGCCGGTGCCGTTCGGACGGTTTGACGGCGCAGTGATTGGATTGAGCGCACTCGCGCTGATCGCGTGGATCGTGTCGCCGCTGAACGTGATCACCGGTGCCGTCATGGGGCTCGTCGCGCTGCTGCACCTGGTGCGGCTCGCACGCTGGGCTGGGGATCGCACCACGCGCGAGCGGCTGCTCGTGATCCTCCATGTCGGCTACGCCTTCGTCCCGCTCGGCTTTCTCTTGAACGCCGTGGCCGGCTTTGGCGTGTTGCCGCCGAGCGCAGGCATTCATGCCTGGATGACCGGAGCTGCCGGAACCATGACGCTCGCAGTGATGACGCGCGCGAGCCTCGGCCATACCGGACAGGCGCTGACGGCGTCACCAGCAACGCAAACGATCTACGTCGCCATCATCGTCGCTGCGCTGGCGCGGGTTGCTGCCGTGATGCTGCCCACACATAGCGACGCGCTGCTGCACATCGCGGCCTGTGGCTGGATCGTCGCGTTCCTCGGCTTTGCGATCGCGTTCGGCCCGTTGCTTGCCGGCCGCCCCCGGCGCGCACTCGCCATCATGGGCGCGCCGGCCCCGGCACGTTAATTATTGTTCGTCAATGTAACAAACGCCGTTATTGATCCGAAACTGTCATTCGAGGTGCGCCGGCTGCAGGCCTGCGTAGCGACACGATTGAGGAATGGATCGAAAATGATCGGCGAAGTCGTTGTGATTGGCGGCCTGAATCTGCGCGATGGCGTCCAGACCGATGAGTATGACCGGCTGGGCGAACGGATGTACAATATTGTCAGCGGTCTTCCGGGCTTTCTGTCAGTCAAGTCGTTCAAGGCCGATGATGGCGAGGAGTTGACGGTGTTTCGATTTGCGTCGGAGGAGGCGCTCGAAGCCTGGCGTACGCATCCGGAGCATATCGAGGCCATGAAGCGCGGCCACGCCGAATTCTATGCCAGCGGCCGCCTGCAGATTTGCAAAGTCATCCGTGAAGTCGGCCCGTTCAAGCACGCCTGATTTGGGCCGGGGCTAGGCGGCTGACGCCGACGGTACGCCGCCGGGCGGCGTCTGCGGCCGCACGCCCTTGCGCCAATCGGTGATGGTGCAGCCGAAGCGGCTGCGGAACCAGCGGGCCATGGCGCTTTGAGCGGAGAAGCCGAGCTGGATTGCGATCGCTGAGAGCGGGCGATCATGATCCTCAATTAATTTCGTCACGAGATCGGCGCGCTGCGCGTCGAGGATCGCCGAGAAGCTGGTGCCGCACTCGGCGAGGTGACGGTGGATGGTGCGTCGGGTGCACGAGAAATATTCGGCGACGCGCTCGACCGTGCAATTGCCGCTATCGAGCAGCGACCGCACGACTTCGTCGACCTTTTCGTCCCAGCCTGCGGGACGCGTATCGATTTCCTCGACACGCTTGCGCAGGTAACTCGCCATCAACGGATGTGAGCTCGTAATCTGCCGGTCCAGGTCGTGGGCCGATAGCAGCAGGGCATCGACCTCGGAATTGAAAACCAGAGGACAGCCGAAGAAGTCCTGGTGTCGCTCGCGGTTATGCGGAGGGGGATATCGCAAGTGCATTTCGACCGGCCGCCAATGGTCGTCGCAAAGCGCCTGAACGACGCGGTAGATCGTCGCCAGGCCCAGATCGATCGATTGATTGTGAGCGCTTGGTTGACGACCACGCAGGCTCAAAGCAATCATCACGGTATTGCCGCTTCGCCTGATATCGAGGCGCATGCCGTCGTGATGGATGTGAATGTAGCGGGCGAGCGCTTCGATCGCTTTGCCGACGGTCGGCTGCTCGCGAACGATGAGGGCGACCGGTCCGAGATTCGTGAGACCACCGCGATCGGCCATCCGCAGGCCGAAATCTTGGGCACCTGACTCCGCTGCCGACATTTCGAGCAGATGACGAAAGCCGGAAACGGCGATTCGAAGCTCGGGGTGCTCCAAGCAAGCCAGCGGAAGCTTTGCCTTCCGCATCATTTGCTTCGGGTCGAGCCCGACTGACCGGGCAACATCCGGATAATGAGTGAGGGCTGCACTGCGGATGAGATCGGTCATACCAGCCATTCCAGCAGATGTCCCGGAATGTAAAGTTTCTGTCCCGCTTCGTCAAACGCGGAACATTGCGGAACTTACATAGAGCTTACGCGACGCACTGGCGGAAATGCCGTGCTGATGACGGCGAGGCGCGATGAAGCCCCCGGCCGTCACGTTTCATTTTGACCAAGACATTGCTGGATCGGGATTATGCCGGGAAACATGCTTTCCAAGGGTGAGGTATTCGTCATTGATACTGACGCAACCTCGCGCGAACAACTTTCAACAGCGCTCCAACAAAGCGCTTATGACGTGATCTGTTTTGCCGACGGAGCGTCGCTGCTGTCGGAAGCGAAAGAGCGGATGCCGGCCTGCGTGCTGCTGGAAATGCCACCGGATCGCTCCGCGCTCGACGTGCTCAAGCGCCTGCGCGAGGAAAATTGCATGGCACCCGTGCTGGTGACCTCGGCGAATGGCAGCATCTCCATGGCCGTCGACGCCATCAAGAGCGGCGCGACCGATTTCATCGAGAAACCGTTCCTCACCCACGAGGTTGTCGGTCGGATCGATGCCGCGATCGACGAATCCGCCCAGCCCGATCCGGCCAGGCAGCGCTGGCTGGCGGGTTGTGAACCCCTGACTGCGCGTGAAGGCGACGTGCTCGCGCATCTCGCCGCCGGCTTGACCAACAAGGAAGTCGCCCGGCGCATGCATCTGAGTGCACGCACGGTCGAGGGTTATCGCGCCAGCATCCTGAAGAAGGCCGGCGCGCGCAACGTGACGGATCTGCTTCGGCGTATCCTTGGCCAAGGTTCGCCCACCCAGATCTGAGGTCGGCTGTTAAGATTCTGTTGTTCCGCGGCCATGGTGCCGCCGCGGCTGCGCCCAACGGAAACCCCAATCGAACCGGTTCCTTCCCTGCCGCGTCTTACCACCAAGGCGTGGCATGTTTTCGCGCGTCCGGCTGGCGACGCGGCGATATCGGCAGGGAGAAGTTTGATGCGCATGATCGCAAAATATCTGGCAACGACGAGCCTGGTCCTGGTGACCTCGGCAGTTGCATCGCCGCTATGGGCCGCCGATGTGGACGCCACATCGGCCATCGACACCGTCACCGTCTATCCTGACGGCGCCACCGTGACTCGCGTGATCGCGATCGACCTCGCATCCGGCGACAGCACGCTGGTTGCCAAGGATTTTCCGCTCTCGCTCGATCCGTCGTCGCTGCGCGTCGAGGGCGAGGCGGGCGCCAAGCTCACCATCGGCACCATCGACGCGCGGCCGCCGCGCGCGGCGCAGCCGGTTAATCTTCCCGAACTCGATAAGCGCATCGAGACGCTCAGGGACCAGCGCGCCGACCTGCAGGGCACGATCGATGCTGCGAACGCCCGGCGCAAATTCGCGGAACGCTTTGCCGAAGCTTCCCCCGCAGGCCTCGGCGACAAGGGCGAGGCGCGTCCCATCACCGAATGGCGCGCGGCGTTTGCGGCGGTGTCCGAGGAGATCGCGACCGCCGACAGCACGATCCGCGATACCGCGCGGAAACAGCGCGAGATCGATCGCCAGATCGCGCAGCTCGAAGCTGATCGCTCGGCCAAGCCGCCGAGCAAGCTGGAGCTGCGGATCGATGTCGCCTCGGCAGCTGCGACCAAGGCGACGCTCCGGGTCACTTATGCCGTGCGCAATGCGCGCTGGCTACCGCTCTACGACGCCAGGCTCGATACCGGTGCCAAGGATCGCAAACCGCAGCTCGAACTTGTCCGCCGGGCCGAGGTCACGCAATCGACCGGCGAGGACTGGTCGAATGTCACGCTCGGCGTTTCCACCGTGCGCATTGCTCGCGGCGGCAGCGCGCCGGAATTGAACTCGCTGGTGGCGCAATATCCGCAGCTGCCGAAGCCATTGGCGCTGGGCCAGGCCCGAGACATGGCGATGCCCGCGCCTGCGTCGGCACCGATGTTGCGGAAGGTGGAGGCGGCACGAGACAAGGATCAATTTGATCTGCCGGCCCAGCGTGCCGACGAACAGCAGGCAACCGCCGAGATCGGCGCCTTCCAGGCCACCTTCAAGATCCCCGGCCGCGTCAGTCTCGGCGCTGCCGAGGGCGCGAAGAGCCTGCGCATCGCCTCGATGAGCGTGCCGGCTGATCTTGCGGTACGCGCCGCACCGGTGCAGGACCCAACCGCGTTCCTCGAAGCCAGCTTCAAGCAGACCGACGATACGACGCTGCTGCCGGGCAAGGTCGCGATCTACCGTGACGGTATTTTCATCGGTCGCGGCAAGCTCGCTGCCTCGGCCAAGGACGATATCGTGCGTCTTGGCTTCGGTGCAGACGACAAGGTCAAGGTCGAACGCGCAGTGCTCAAGCGCAACGAGGGCTCGGCTGGTCTGTTGGTTACGACCTCGAAGACCGACGAGCGTGCGTTCAAGACCACTGTCCGCAATGGCCACGACTTCCCGATTCACGTCGCGATCGAGGATCAATTGCCGGTCAGCGAGAACGACGAGATCGTCGTCGAGATGCTGCCCGCGACCACGCCGCCGACGGCGAGCAACATCCGCGACAAGCGCGGCGTGCTGGAATGGTCGTTCGATGCCAAGCCGGGCGAAGTCAAGGACATCAACTTCGCCTGGCGCGTCCGCTGGCCAAAGGACAAGAACGTGGTGATCGTGCCGTCAGGCTAGGGCCGGTCCTTCGCCTCTCCCCGCGTGCGGGGAGAGGCCGACGCGCCCCGGGGGCGATGCGGAGCATCGTCCCGTGCGCGGCGGGTGAGGGGGACTCTCCACGAGTCGATCTGTCACCGTCCCTGCGGAGACTCCCCCTCACCCCAACCCTCTCCCCGCACGCGGGGAGAGGGAGAAGTCCTCACTTCGCCTTCAAGAGATCGGCGACCTCGAGCAGCATGAACTCGTCGTCGTCGGCCTTGTTGGGATCGCGGCTGGACGAGAACGGCAGGTTGTTGTCGTTGCCGACGATGATGTGGGTGTCGTCGACGCGATCGACGTTCTCGATGGTGAAGAACGGGAAGGTGTAGACGCCGTCATTGAGGGCCTTCCGCGCCTTCTTGTCGGGGTCCTGGATCTTCATCAGGTCGATATAGCCGATCTTGCGCACGGGCTTGCCGACATTGGCCTCCGTCAGCTCGATCTTGTAGATGCGCTTGAACTTGGCAACGTCAGGGAAGCAGTTGTCGCCGCGCGTGCCCGCTGGGCAGGCCTTGTCGGGCGTGCCTTCGCCATTGTCGCGCTCGATGACGAGGCCGGCGCTCGGATCGATCATGTTGAAGTCGCCGATGGCGTTGCCGTTCTGCTCGAACACGTACTGCCAATAGCGGCCCGTGAACTTCTCGGCGGCGACGTCGAATTCGAGGATGCGAGAGGCTTCCTTGCCGTCGACGCGCTCCCAGTCCTTCTTGTCGGCATCCCACAGCGGGCCCTCGAGCAGGCCGTAGAGGAATTTGCCGTCCTTCGACGATGCAAAGCCCTCAAAACCCTTGGAGCGGCGGAGATTGACGTTGATATAGGTCGCACCCGGTGCACCCGGGGTCGCCACCGCCCAATGGTCGGGCGAGCGCACCGGCTTGCCGTCGGCGATGGTCTCGAACACGGCGAGGATCTTGCCGGTCTTGTCGGCCTTCAGGACATAGGGACCAAACTCGTCGCCGATCCAGAAGGTATCGCCGATGATCTGGAAGCCTTCGGTGTCGAAATCGGCGCCGGTGAGGTAGCGCTTCTCGGTGTCCTCGTGGACGATGCGGAAGGGCACCTTCTTGTCGGGATCGTGCAGGAAGATGGTGCCTTCACGCTCGATCTTGCCGCTCGCCCAATCCATCTTGTAGTGGTTCAGGTACAGCATCGAGTCCATCGAATTGGCGCGCGCGCCCATGCCGTTGTCGGTGATGACCCAGAAGGTCCCGTCGGCCATCTTCTTGATGCCGGAATGGCCCTGTAGCGGCTGGCCCTTGAACGGCAGCGAGATGCCGGTCGAACGCTCGAATGACTTGCCCATCACGGTACCGAGCGCATCGACGCGCTTGCCGGTGGTGTATTTGCCGGAGGTCTTGAGATCGGCGGGCGCATCGGCCGGCGCGTCGATGAAGGTCGCGGCCGGCATCACCACGTGGCCGGCGAGCTTGGCGGGGAATTCGCCTTCGCTCTGTGCAAGCGCGGTGCTTGCGGTGAGAATGACCGTTGCGACGGTGCTGAGAAAAGTCGCGCGCATAAACGTCTCCTGTTAGCGGACGACGCCTTATGCGGATCGCTCATTGCAGTTTTGTGAAACCGGGCCAAACGCCGCAGGTGCCGGTATTCCTGCGCCTCGCGCGGTCTCACACGCCCTCATAGACCAGTCTGGTGAAGAAGCCGGGATCGACGAGGAACTGGCCAAACTTCGCGTCGAAGGCGGCCGTCGGCTTGGCGGCAACCGTCTCGTCGCGCGTTTTCCCCTGCTTCTTGAGATTGCCGACATTGTCCCTGATCGCGACCAGCATGTCGCGGTATTCCTGGAGCTCGGCCTTGTTGCTGACCGGCTTGCCGTGGCCGGTAATGATGATCGTGTCGTTGTTGGCCATGGCCAGGTTGGCGTCGGACGCCGCAATCATGCCGTCGATGCTGCCGCCGGTCGAATAGTCGATGAAAGGATAGATGCCGTACCAGTAGGTGTCGCCCACATGAAGGACGTTGGCTTCGGTGAAAAACACCGAAATGTCGCCGTCGGTGTGTGCGGGCCCATAATATTTCAGCGCGATCGATGCGCCGTTCACCTTCAGATGATGCTCCTTGGCGAACACCTGTGCTGGGACAGCGCTGGCAGGCAGCGCGAGGAAGTTATAGTCCCAATCTTCGACCCGCTGAACAACGGAGAGATGCTTGCGCGTATTTTCATGCGCGATGATCTTCGCGCCCGCCGCATGTAGCCATTCGTTGCCGTCGGCATGGTCGAAGTGCCAGTGCGTGTTGATGAGATGCGCGATCGGTTCGCTGCCGAGTTCGGCGAGCGCCTTGCTGAGCTGAGGGCGTGAGACGCTGATGCCGGCATCGACCAGGAGCTTGCCATCGGGCCCCGTGAGGACCGCAACGTTGCCACCTGATCCCTCGAGCACGCTGATATTGTTACGCAGCTTGTAGGTCTTGATCGGTGACGTCGCCGCGCTGTCCTTGATCACGCTAACGAGGCCGCGCGCTTCGGCGTAGGCTTGCCTAGGAGTAAGCCAACCCGTTGTGGCTGCGAAAGCGCCGCCAACGCAGCACAGGCAAAAACCCCGTCGGGACAACGAAGGTAGTTTTGGTGATCCCATGTGATGCTCGCTTTCCGGGGCGAGGATCGATGGCACCAATGGTGGCCCCGCCATTGCCGCGGAAAATGCGGCCAGGACAGCGGGAGGTCTATCAGGAATGCACGGTCAATTGCGAATGCGCGCGGTGGCGCTCTACTCCTTCACCGCGCCAGTGAGTGAGGACACGTAGTAGTCCACGAACAGCGAATAGAAGATCGCGACCGGCAATGAGCCGAGCAGCGAGCCCGCCATTAGCGCGCCCCACTGATAGACGTCGCCGGTGACGAGCTCGGTCAGGATTGCGACCGGCACCGTTTTGTTGGCGCCACTCTGGATGAAGGCCAGCGCGTAGATGAACTCGTTCCAGGACAGTGTGAATGAAAAGATGCCGGCCGAGATCAGGCCGGGCACCGCGAGTGGCAGCGTGATCCGTCGCAGGATCTGCAGTCGCGTGGCACCGTCGACCAGCGCGCATTCCTCAAGCTCATAGGGGATCGACTTGAAATAGCCGATCAGGAGCCAGGTGCAGAACGGCACCAGGAAGGTCGGATAGACCAGGATCAGCGCCAGTGGCGAGTCGAACAGGCCGAACTGCACCACCACGGTAGCGAGCGGGATGAACAGGATCGACGGCGGCACGAGATAGGCGAGATAAATGCCAAGGCCGACATAAGGGCTGCCGCGGAAGCGCAGGCGTTCGATCGCGTATGCGGCAAGCGTGCTCGCGACCAGGGACAGCGTGGTCGAGCCGACCGCGACCATCATTGTCGTCCACAGCCAGCGTGGATAAGCGGTGTTGAACAAGAGATGCTTGATATGCGCCAGCGTCGGCGAGGTGATCCAGAACGGATTGTGCTCTTTGTAGTTCAGCAGCTCCGCGTTCGGCTTGAACGAGGTAATCGCCATCCAGTAGAACGGAAACAGCAGGATCAGCACGAAGCAGCCGAGCGGCAGATAGATCATCATCAGCCGCCGCAGCCCGGAATCCCAGGCCATGGTGTCGGGAGCAGCTTTGGCGTCGGCGACGGCTGTGGGTTGCGCGACCGTATCAGTCATTGGCCTCTCCCTGCTGCCATTTGCGGCGCGCCAGGCCGAAATAGGAAAACAGCGTCGCGAACACCAGGAACGGGATCATCGACACCGCGATCGCGGCACCTTCGCCGAGCTCACCGCCGGCGATGCCGCGTTGGAACGCCAGTGTTGCAAGCAGGTGGGTCGAATTGACCGGGCCGCCGCGGGTGATGGCGTAGACCAGTTGGAAGTCCGTAAAGGTGAAGATGATCGAGAAGGTCATGACGATGGCCAGGATCGGCATCATCATCGGGAAGGTGATGTAACGGAAGCGCTGCCAGGCACTGGCGCCGTCGAGCATGGCGGCCTCGTAGAGCGAGGGCGAGATGGTCTGCAAGCCCGCCAGCAGCGAGATCGCGACGAAGGGAATGCCACGCCAGATATTGGCCGCGATCAGCGAGAACCGCGCCGGCCAGGGCGAGCCGAGGAAGTCAACATTGCTTGACTTCCAATGCAGCACGTCCACGAGAAGGTAGGAGATGATCGAGAATTGCGGATCGTAAATCCACCAGAATGCCAGCGCCGAAAGCACCGTCGGCACGATCCACGGCAACAGGATGATCGCGCGCAAGATGCTCTTGAACGGAAAATGGTTGTTGAGCAGCAGCGCGAGCCAGAAGCCGAGCGCGAACTTCCCGAAGGTCGCGATGCCGGTGTAGACGATGCTGTAGAACACCGCGTTCCACCACAGCGGATCGGTCAGCAGATATTGAAAGTTCTCAAGGCCGATGAATTCGCCCCTTCGGCCGATCGTGGCGTCGGTGAAGGCGAGCCAGATGCCGAGGCCGAGCGGATAGGTCAGGAACACCGCGAGCAGCCCGATCGCGGGCGCCAGGCACATCGTGACCAGGAATGGCTTGTAGTCGAACAGGCGGACGAGCCAGTTCGGCTGCCGGTGCGTCAGCGCTGGAGAGGAGAGAGTGGTCACGGACATCAGGGCGTTGTCCTGTCCTTGGGGGGCACCACACCCATCATTGCGAGGAGCTTTGCTCGCAATGACGGGGGCTTTGTCGTCGTCGTTACTTCTGCCGCCGGAAGTATCGCTTGCAGCGCTGTTCCGCCTCCGCGGCCGCTGCTTCAGGTGTCGCGGCGCCGGTTGCGACCGAGGCAAACATCTGCACCGTCACGTAGTCTGCGCGAACAGCACCGGTGGCGGTCGAAATCGGACCCTTATAGCCAGCGTAGTAGTTGCTGTTCATGGTGTCCTTGAAGATCGCGACCTTGGGATCGCCCTTCCACACCGCCGCGTCGGCATAGGCTGCCAGCGGTTGCGACCAGTAGCCGCTATTGGCATTGAGCCACGGCTCATATTGGTCCTTTTCCATCATGTATTGCAGGAAGGCCTTGGCGGCGTTGGGATACTGGCTGTGCTTGAACACCATGGCGTTCAGCGTCAGTCCGGACATCGGCGAGACCGGTGCAAGACCCTTCGGCAACGCCTGATGTTCGGAATCCTCTGCGATTGCGGCGGTCGCCGGATCGTTCTTCAGCGAGAAGTACAGCGAGACACCGTTCGCCGTCAGCGCGATTTCCTGCGAGGAGTAGGCGCGGTTGTTGCTGACGTCGTTCCACGACGGCGTGCCGGCGATGAAGGTCGGATAGAGCTCCTTCACGTAGTTCAGCGCCGCGATGGTCTCCTTGCTGTTGATGGTGACGTTGCCTTCTTCGTCCAGCAATGCGGCGTTGTGGGCCCACATCATCCAGTCCGCAAAGCCGTTACCGTCACCGACGGCATTGCCCAGCGCAAAGCCGGCGGGTTTGCCGGCCTTCTGCAGCTTCTTGCAGAGGTCCAGGAATCCGGGAAGGTCGTCCGGTGCCTTGTCGAACCCGACGGATTTGAGAATGGACTTGCGATAGATCAGCGGTCCGCCGGTGGCTCCGAACGGGAGTCCGATCCAGGTATCGCTCTTGGCCTTCTTGCCATAGGCCTTCGCCAGGTTCTGCCAGCCGCCATACTTCTTGCCGAGATAGTCGGCGACATCGGTCAGCTCGATCAGCTTGTCGACGTAAATGTGCGGCGCATCGGAGAAGCCGATGATGATGTCGGGGCCGGCGCCGGAATTGGCGGTCACCGCGGTCTGCTGGTTGATGTCCTCCCAGCCGACGAAGTCGACCTTGACCTCCACGCCGGTGTCCTTGGTGAACTTGGCCGCGTTGGCGCGGAAGACGTCTTCGTCGGCCTGGACGAAGCGCACCGGCCGCAGCATGCGAAGCGTCGCGCCCTTCTCGATCTCGCGTTTGGGCGCCGCCACGTCAGCGGCCTTGATGTTTGATGTTTGCGCTGCAGCGCCAGTGGCCGCGAATGTCGCAGCGGACAGGCCCAGCGCCAAGGCATCACGACGTGTGATGTCATTCCTCATCAGTTCCTCCCTGTGATGTCTCCCTTCCCGGCGTTGACCGCCGGTGAAGGGCCGTTTCCTGGTTTCGACGCGCGAGTTGCGGCCGACCGCCTTAGCTGTTCGGTCCGCGGTCCATGCCGACTGGTTGCCAGCGGCGGAGCGCGGTGTTCTGCAGCACCGACGGATTGACACAGCTTACCGGCCACATGCCCTGAAGCACCAGTGACAATTCGTAGCCCACCCGGCGCTTGCGCGCCTCGTCGAACCGTGCCGAGGCCGAGGCGACATGGGCGGTCAGGGTCACGTTCTCCATGCTCAGGATCGGGTTGTTGTGCGACGGTGGCTCCTTTTCCAGCACGTCGAGGGCGGCATGCGCGATCCAGCCCTCCTGCAGCGCCTTGATCAGGCTTTCCTCGTCCACAGTCGCGCCGCGCCCGGTATTGATGAAGATCGAACCCTTCTTCATCTGCCGAAAGTGCTTCTCGGTCAGCATGTGGTGCACTTCGGGCCGGGCGGGGGCGTGCATAGAGACGAAGTCGGACTGCGACAGCACCTCGTTCAGCGTCGCGGGGATGACGCCGTGGTCCCACATCAGCGTTTCCTGGATGAAGGGATCGTAGGCCATCATGCGCAGGCCGAAGGGAGCGGCGCGCTTCGCAACTGCACGCGCGACGCGGCCGAACGAGACGAAGCCGAGCGTCTGGCCCATCAGCCGGGGAATCTTCAGAAGTGCCGGCCGGCCCTCGGCCCAGCGACCGCTGCGCACCATCTTGTCCTGCTCGACCACGCGGCGGAAGCCGGCGAGCAGCAGCATCATGGCGTGGTCGGCGACCTCCTCGATGAAGGTGTCGGGAATATTGGTGACGGGGATGCCGCGTGCGGTCGCGGCCTTCACATCGACGCTGTCGACGCCGACCGAGCCGAGCGTGATGACCTTGCAGTTCTCCAGCGCGTCGATGATGGTCTTGGTGATCGGAATACCCTTGGCGTAGATCGCGTCGGCATTCTTGGCGAAGGCGATGAATTCCGCCTCGTTGCCCGGCCCCTCGACGATCTCGGCATCGATTGGATCGAGCGCTTCGCGCTCGTAGGAATAATCGCTGCCCGCGACCGTGAAGCTCGCGCCCTTTGGCGTCACCACCCTGTATTTCGGCATTTCCTGCTCCCGATTTGGTTTGTCGGTTCTTGTTGTGACCCGCACCTCGGGGGCGGGCCTTTGCGTCTTTTACGCGAAATCGACGTCAGTGCGTACAATTCCCGGTTGTTGCTGCAGCGATTATTTGCCGTTTTTGCCGGCAGCGTCCGGGCTTCTACGGAGGCTCGTAAGTAACTTGCTAAGGGGTCTCACACTAAAAGTTGATTCAATTTCGATCGATTCACTCGCGTGCCGCATCCCTTTTGTCCGGAGCCTATCCCGTGAAGTTGAGCAATCTGAAGATCGTTCCCAAGCTTGGCATCCTCGTCGGTGTCACCTTGTTCGGCCTGTGTATCTCCGGAGTTCTGGCCGGTTACCTGATGAAGCGTGCCATGGTCGATGCGCGCATCGACCAGACCAAGGCCATCGTGGATCTCGGCCGCAACTACGCAGCCGCGCTGAAGAAGCGAGTCGATGCCGGCGAGCTGACGAAGGATGCGGCGATGGCCGAGCTTCGTCGTTACGGCAATTCGATGACCTACGACAATGGCTCGGGCTATCTGTTCGGCACGTCCTATGACGGCATCACCCAGCTCGCGCCCGATCCGAAGCAGATCGGCGCCAATCGCATGGACGTCGTGACCAACGGCCGCAAGCTGTCGGTCGAACTGATGGACGGCGTCAAGGCCAACGGCTCGATCCTGCTGTATTATGATTATGTGAAGCCCGGCCAGGAAACGCCGATCAGCAAGATCGGTTACGCGGTGGCCGTGCCCGGTTTCGACATGTATCTCGGCACCGGCGCCTATCTCGCCGACATCGACGCCAAGATGGGCCCGGTCTACTGGCTGCTTGGCCTTGCCATGCTCGGCATCGTCATCGTTGCCGGCAGCGTCGCCTGGATGCTCGGTCGCAGCATCAGCCGTCCGCTGGCTTTGCTCGGTGCCCGCATGAAGGATCTCGCCGAGGGCAAGCTCGAGGGTGACATCCCCGGCGTCGGCCGTGGCGACGAGGTCGGTGCGATGGCCTCGACCGTCCAGATCTTCAAGGACAACGCGGTCCGCATCCGCGACCTCGAGAAGACCGAGGTGGCGGCGAAGGAACGTGCCGCGGCGGACCGTCGCAGCACGATGGAAGGTATCGCCAACGACTTCGAACGCAGCGTCAACGGCATCGTCCGCTCGGTCTCTTCGGCCGCGGCCGGCATGCAGTCGACGGCACAGTCGATGACTGCGACCGCCAGCGACGCTTCTTCGCGCGCAGCGACAGTTGGCGCCGCCTCGCAAAGGGCTTCCGGCAATGTCGGCACGGTTGCGGCCGCCGCCGAAGAGCTGTCGAGCTCGGTTGCGGAAATCTCCCGCCAGGTGACGCGTTCGACCGAAGTGGCGAGCCGCGCCGTCAGCGACGCCGAGCGTACCAACGCCACGGTGCAGGAGCTCTCGACCGGCGCCGAGAAGATCGGCGAAGTGGTCAAGCTCATTCACTCGATCGCGGCGCAGACCAATTTGCTCGCGCTCAACGCCACCATCGAGGCGGCGCGTGCCGGTGAATCCGGTCGCGGATTCGCGGTCGTCGCTTCGGAAGTCAAGGCGCTGGCCAACCAGACCGCCAAGGCGACTGAGGAAATCTCCGCGCAGGTCGCGGCGATGCAGACCTCGACCAGCGATGCGGTCGCGGCGATCGGCGGCATCACCCAGACCATTGCCGAGATGAGCGAGATCACCGCCGGCATTTCGAGCTCGATCGAGCAGCAGGGCGAGGCGACCCGCGAGATCGCCCGCAACATCCAGTCGGTTGCGGCCGGCTCGAGCGAGATCAACGCCCATATCGGCAGCGTCACCTCGGCTGCGGAAGCGACCGGTACCGCGGCCGGCGACGTGCTGACCAACGCCCGCGAGCTGGACCACCAGTCCGGCGCGCTGCGCAGCGCGGTGGACGGCTTCCTCGCTAAGGTTCGCGCGGCGTAAAGCGCAAGATCTTGCGCTGAATTCGTAGGGTGGGCAAAGACGCGAAAGCGTCGTGCCCACCTTTTCGTTTTTGAGTTCGAGGTGACGCCTCGGTGGGACCTGTGCCCCGGACGCAGCGCAGCGCTTCTTCAGCGGTGCGCTGCAGAGCCGGGGCCCATGCCGCGGCAATCTGGGTCCCGGCTCTGCGCAGCGTCACTACGTGCCGCAGCGCGTCCGGGACACGAGTCCTACTGCTTCTCGATCCCGGCGTCCCTGATCAGTTTCTCCCACAGCACCAGCTGCTCATTCACGAACGTGCCGAGCTCCTCCGGCGTGCCGGAGAACGCGTCCATGCCGAGCGTGGCGAGCTGGGTCTTGATCTCAGGCTTCTCGACGATCTTGCGGATCTCGGCGTTGAGCCGGGTCACTATCTCCTTCGGCATGCCGGCTGGGCCGAAATAGCCCTGCCATGACGAGATATCGAAGTCGGGCACGCCGGCCTCCTGCATCGAGGGGAGGCTGGGGATTAGCGGCGTGCGGTCCTTGGTGGTGACGGCGAGCGCGCGGAGCGCGTTGCCCTGGACGTGCGGCAGGCCGGTCAGGATGTCGACGAACATCATCGAGACGCGGCCGCCCATGACATCGTTGAGCGCGGGCGGCGAGCTCTTGTAGGGCACGTGCAACAAATCGAGTCCGGCATTGTGCGCGAAGGTCGCACCCGACACGATCGCCGAGGACGAACCCGAAGCGTAGCTCAGCTTGCCCGGATTGGCCTTGCCGTAAGCTATGAGCTCGGCGACTGACTTCGCCGGCACGTCAGGATGGACCACCAGCATGAACGGCAGATCGCCGGTGCGCGCGATCGGAGTGAAATCCTTCACCGGATCGTAGGTCAGGCTCTTGAGCAGATAGGGATTTGCCGAATGCGTCGTGTTGGTGGTCACCAGCAGCGTGTAACCGTCGGGCGCTGAGCGCGCGACGTAGGTCGCGGCGATCATGCCGTTGGCGCCGGCCTTGTTCTCGATCACGATGCCGACGCCGAGCGCCTGCGACAAGTGTTGCGAGATCAGCCGCGTCGTGGTGTCGGTGCCGCTGCCGGCTGCGAAGGGCAGCACCAGCGTGATGTTGCGGCTCGGCCAATTATCGGCCCGCGCGGTGGACGCGGCAGCAAGGCACAACGCGGCGGCGCCGACGGTGCGCATCACGCGCATGAACGATGACAGCATGTTTGGACGTTCCCTCTTTTTTCGTTGGCGGGGAACCTAGCCGGTCTACATCGAAACCGGAAGACGGC
>JAEWHT010000456.1 GCA_023387695.1 Pseudomonadota bacterium
TCGTCGCTACGGTCAAGCCTGTCGCGGAGGTGCAGGGAGCCCAACCGGGTGAACTGCATCGTCAATCTGCGAGGCGAGGGAGGCCAGAAGGAATTCGGCTCCCGGGAGAGCACGGCATAAGCCGTCAACCCATCGCGCAGGGAAGGCCGTGTGTTGGGCTTCACCTGTATGCTGCTGTGCGGTCTTCTTGCGCTACACATTCGCGCAGCAGACCGTGGGTGCGAGGTCAGCACCCGGCCTTCCCTGCGCCCTCTTGGACAAGAGGGTGGCGAGTTCAAGCAAAGCTCGGGCGAATTAAGCCGCGAGGACGCGAAGGTATGTCTGTGATTTGAAATCCGATTTGTACAATGACGATGCCGCTCTCGTGCCCCGGACGCAGCGCAGCGCTCTTGCGGTGCGCTGCAGAGCCGGGGCCCATCGATCCGCAAGCATCTCGTAGCGTGGGTCCCGGCTCTGCGCAGCAACGCTCCGCGTTGCAGCGCGTCCGGGACACGAGAGAGGGGCCATGCACCATCGCCGTCTAAATATTCGGCAGCTAGCCCGGATGGACTTGCCCTTTGCAATCCGGTTGAATGGGACGAATGAAGATTTCAGGCGCGACAACGATGTCGAAATATCTGCTGGTCCTGCTTTTGATCGCTTCGCCGGCCGCGGCGCAGGTCAAACCCGCTCCCAAAACCTCGGCTGTGCACCAAGATCCCTGCGCGCCGATCGGCCGCACGGCGGACGGCAAGCTGGTCTACTCCATGAAATGCGAAAACCTGCCGGCGCCGCCTCCACCCGCACCGCAGGCGGAACTGAAGGAAGCGCCACCGGCGGCAGCCGCCGCTGCGGAGCCCGAGCCGGAGGTGCGGCGGAGCGGCGTTTTCGGCTGGTCCTACGACCGCAGGTAAGCGGCCAGCGCCACTTGCGCGAAGCCCGCTGGAATGCTCTTTGCTTGCAAATTCCCCGTGGGGCTGTAGCCCCCGATCCAGAGAGATGAGATGAGCAAACTCGTTATCCGCGCCGGCGATTTCACCTTCGATGCCCGCTTCGAAGAGCAGGCGGCGCCCAAGACCGTCGCCGCGTTCCGCAAGGCGCTGCCGTTCGAGAGCCACATCATCCATGTGCGCTGGAGTGGCGAGGGCGTCTGGATGCCGCTCGGCGATCTCGACTTCGGCGTCGGCTACGAGAACCACACCAGCTATCCCGCGCCCGGCCAGATCATCCTTTATCCCGGCGGCATCAGCGAGACCGAGATCCTGATGGCCTATGGCGGCGTGCACTTCGCCAGCAAGATGGGCCAGCTTGCAGGTAATCACTTCATCACCGTGACCTCGGGTCTGGAGAATTTGGCGACGCTCGGCAAGAGCGTGCTGTGGAAGGGCGCGCTGCCGATCCGCTTCGAGGAAGTCTGAGTGACTGACAGCAGCTACCCGCGCGATCTCCGCGGTTACGGTCGCAACCCGCCGCATCCGCAATGGCCCGGCAATGCGCGGGTCGCGGTGCAGTTCGTCGTCAATTTCGAAGAAGGTGGCGAGAACAACATCCTGCACGGCGACCGCGCCTCGGAAGCATTCCTGTCCGACGTGCTCGGCGCACAGCCCTGGCCGGGGCAGCGTCACGCCAATATCGAATCCATGTTCGAATACGGCTCGCGCGCCGGCTTCTGGCGGCTGTGGCGGATGTTCGATGAGCGGAAGTGGCCGACCACCGTGTTCGGTGTCGCCACCGCGCTGAAGCGCAATCCGGAAATCGTGGCGGCGATGAAGGAGTCCGGCTGGGACATCGCGAGCCACAGCCTGAAATGGATCGAGCACAAGGACATGACGGAAGCGCAGGAGCGCGCCGAGATTGCCGAGTCGATCCGCGTCCACATCGAAGCGACCGGGTCGCGGCCGCTCGGCTGGTACACCGGGCGTTCCTCGATCAACACCAACCGTCTCTTGATGGAGGAGGGCGGCTTCCTCTATCTCTGCGACTCCTATGCCGATGATCTGCCCTATTGGGTCAAGGGCGCGAACGGCAAGCAACTCGTCATTCCCTACACGCTTGATGCCAACGACATGCGCTTTATCAATCCGCAAGGCTTTGCCGAAGGCGAGCAGTTCTACACTTATCTGAAGGACGCCTTCGACGTGCTCTATGCCGAGGGCGAGACCGCGCCGAAGATGATGTCGGTGGGGCTGCACTGTCGTCTCGCCGGCCGGCCCGGCCGCGCCGCGGGCCTGATCCGCTTCCTCGACTATATCGGCAAGCACGAGCGCGTTTGGGTGCCGACGCGATTGCAGATCGCGCAGCACTGGCACGACAAGCACGCGGGTCTTGCCGCCGATGCGTTCGAGATCGGGTAACGCGATGGCGCAAATCTCGCTCGCCGATCTCAATGCCGCAAGCAAGGCCGACTTCGTCGCCGCGCTCGCCAATGTCGTCGAATATTCGCCCTGGATCGCCGAACAGATCGCGGCACAGCGGCCGTTCGCCGGCATCAATCAGCTGCACGCCGCGCTGATGGCGGCAATCCAGGCAGCCGAACCCGAAGCGCAGCTCGCGCTGATCCGCGCGCATCCGGATCTCGCCAACAAGACCCAGCGCGCGGCGGGGCTGACGGCGGAATCGACCGACGAGCAGAACAGCGCCGGCCTCGATCGGTTGTCGGACGCTGAATTCGCCGCGTTCGAGCGCGCCAACAACGCCTACCGCGAGAAATTCGGCATCCCCTATATCGTCTGCGTGCGGCGTCACACCAAGGATTCCGTGCTGCGCGACTTCGAGATGCGGTTACGTAACATCGCCAAGACCGAGACACGCCGCGCGATCGAGGAGATCGGCCGCATCTCGGCGCTACGGCTTGATCAGCTCGTCATCGCCGACGACAGACTGAAGGTGCACGGCCGACTCTCGACCCATGTGCTGGACAATCTCGCCGGCAAGCCAGCGCCAGGGATTCCGGTGGAGCTGGTCGAGCTCGCCGCGCTCGGCGAAAGCCGCGTCATTGCGCGCACCGTCACCAATGCGGATGGCCGCACCGACCAGCCGCTGATCGGTGGTCGCCCACTGCCGATCGGTCGCTACGAGCTTCGCTTCAGCGTCGCCAAGTATTATTCCGAGCGCAACGTGCCGCTGTCCGATCCGCCGTTCCTCGACGAGATCCCGCTGCGCTTCGCCATCAGCGAGCCGGAAAGCCACTACCACGTGCCGCTGCTGGTTACGCCCTGGAGCTATTCGACCTATCGCGGCAGCTAAACATGCTGCGCCGAGGCTGCCGCTGACGCCGCGTCGGCCTCGGCTGCCGCACCACCGCTCAGGCCGTTGAAGAAGGCGTTGAGCAGCACCGAGACGACGGCGCAAAGCAGGATGCCAGACTCCAGCAAAGGCTGGAGATCATGCGGCAGATTCCGGAAGAAGCCGGGTGCGGCGAGCGGGATCATGCCGAAGCCGATCGAGATCGCGACGATGAAGAGATTGTAGCGGTTGGTGCGAAAGTCGACCGAGGTGAGGATGCGCGCACCCGTTGCTGCGACCATGCCGAACATCACGAGGCCTGCGCCCCCAAGCACCACCAGCGGCACGGCCTCGACCAGCGCGGCCAGCTTCGGCAACAGGCCGAGCACGAGCATGATGCAGCCGCCCGTGACCGTGACCCAGCGCGAGCGCACACCAGTCACCGACACGAGGCCGACATTCTGCGAGAACGAGGTGTAGGGAAACGTATTAAAGATGCCGCCCAGCAGCGTGCCGACGCCGTCGGCGCGCAAGCCCTTGCTCAGTGCTTCGCGATCGATCGGCTTGCCGGTGATGTCGCCCAGCGCGAGGAACATGCCGAGCGATTCGATCATCACCACCATCATGACGATGCACATGGTCAGAACCGGCACCAGATGGAATTGCGGCACGCCGAAGCGGAAGGGGATGACGATCGCGCCCCATGACGCAGCCGCAACCTTGTCGAAATGCATCACGCCGAGAATGCTCGCGAGCACCGCGCCGGCGATGATGCCGAGCAGAACGGAGACGTTGGCGAGGAAGCCCGAGCCCCATTTGATCAGGCCGAGAATGAACAGCAGCACGAACAGCGAAATGCCGAGGCCCTGCAATTGCCCATAGCCCGGATTGGGAAAGCTGCCGGCGACGCCGTCGACCACCTTCGTCAGCGTCGGCAGGCCGCCGCCAGCCCAGTTGATGCCGACCCGCATCAGGGAGATGCCGATGACGAGGATGATGGTGCCGGTGACCACGGGCGGAAACAGCGGCAGCAGCCTGCTGATGAAGGGCGCCGCGACGATGCCGAAGAGGCCGGCTGCAATCACCGAGCCATAGATACCGAGCAGGCCAATATCGGGCGCGGTCGCCATCGAGAGCATTGGGCCGACGGACGCGAAGGTCACGCCCATCATCACGGGCAGGCGGATGCCGACGCCGGGAAGGCCGAGACATTGTACCAGCGTCGCAAGTCCGCAGGCGAACAGATCGGCGCTGATCAGGAAGGCAACGTCCTCCGGCGGCAATTTGAGTGCGCGTCCGATGATGAGAGGCACCGCGACTGCGCCGGCATACATCACCAGCACATGCTGGAGCCCGAGCGCAAGCAGGCGCGGGACCGGCAAGACCTCGTCGACAGGATGGACTTCGCTGCTCATCGATCGCTCCCCCAAATGTGCTCAACCAAATTTATCGTGCAGCGCTGGAAACAGCCGGTCCGGCTTGAACGGCGGCGCGGTGAAGCGGATGCCGGTGGCGTTCGCGATCGCGTTGCCGAGCGCAGCTGCGACCGGATTGTACGGGCTCTCGCTCATCGACTTCGCCCCTAATGGTCCGATCGTGTCGGACGTCGCGGCGAACAGTACCTCCGTGCGCGGCACGTCGGCGAAGGACGGCAGATGGTAGTCACGGAATTTGGGATTGGTGACGCGGCCGTCCGCGTCGATCACCATCTCCTCGTAAAGCGCCGCTCCGAGCGCCTGCGCGACGCCACCCTCGACCTGGCCGCGACACTGCATGGGATTGGCAACGACGCCCGCATCCGCCGCCTGCACGCTCCTGAGAATCCTGATCTCGCCGGTACCTTTGTTTACGGCGACGCGGAAGCCCTGCACGTTGAAGCCGACCGAGCGCGGCGTGCCCTCGGAATTGCCGTGCGCCGCGAGCGGCTGGCCGGCCTCGCGCGCGAGCTTCGCCAGCTCGGCAAAGGACATTCGCCGTACACCGCTGACGACGAACTCGCTTTCGAGCGTGCAATTCGCGACATCGCAAAGCCACGAGTCGGCAGCGGCCGTCCTCAGCGCGGTCGCGAGCTGCATTGCGGCGGCCTGCGTGGCTTTGCCGGCCACGAATGTGCCGGTGCTGCCATAGGCGCCGGTGTCATGGCCGCCATGGGCGGTGTCGGATTGGCGCAAGCGGATCCTGTCGACGGTGGTCGCGAGGATTGTCGCGGCGATCTGTCGGTGCACGGTGCTGGTGCCATTGCCGAACTCGGCGGTGCCGACGGTGAGATCGAAGCCGCCGTCGTCGTTGAGTGCGATCATGGCGTCGGCGATGTGGCC
>JAEWHT010000027.1 GCA_023387695.1 Pseudomonadota bacterium
GTGTTAAGCCTGCCGCCAGCGTTCGCTCTGAGCCAGGATCAAACTCTCAAGTTGGACTTGAACTTTGAACCGGCTGATCACAACGTTTGACGAGGTCCCACCATTGTCGACCGAAATCGACTTGCTGTCTGCGATTCACATCGCGGACAACGATGGTGTTTCCTTTGAAACGTGTACCGCCGAAGTCTTTCGTCCTCTCTCAGTACTTAAAAGCCGAAGCTCTCAAGTGGTCCGAGAGGCGCAAGGACTCCGCCGTCCACGTTTCTCTTTCTTCATCTTCACTTGTCAAACAGCCCGGGACCAGGAGGCCCCAACCTTCCAGAGTGGAAGGGTTCCGACACCCTTACCGACGTCGAATGACTCCAACCGATTGTGTCGGCTGTTGTGTCACTCAACAAAGTGAGGAGCATCAGTGGCGCGTTCGCTCGCCTTGGTCAGTGACCCGGCGGCGCCGCGCTCAGTGGTTGGGGTTATAGGCCCGGCCTTTCGGGCTGTCAACGCCAATCGTCAACAAATCGTCGCACAGTGGATTGTCGAAGAAATTCTAGCGATTCCAGTCGATTAGACGACCCGTGAATGCACGGAGCGCGACTGCACGGTAAAAAATCTGAAAAAAAGTTTGGGCCCTGGCGGGCTCCGGAGGGGCCCAAAAGGGGTCTCCGGAGGAGGCTCGCGGCGCCACCCTGGGCAGCCCACCCTAGGGACGACCCTAAGGGGACCTGGGAAGCGCCCGTGAGCCCCGGCAAGTCCTTGGCAAGTCCCTGGCAAGCCCCCGGCGCCCGGTCGTTCAGGAATCTTTTTCCATATTTGGCGCCGTACTAGAGCCACAATCCCGCGGCGTTCTGGTATGAGACAGAGCTTGAATCGCGGGGGATGCCAGTGGGGGCTACCTGCGGTTTTCACGGGGTTCAGAGAAGGCGATCTGACGATGACGCAGCCTTCTTCGGACATTCGAAAGACATCGAGAGATCTTCACCTGCCTTGCTGTTCGTAATTTCGGCCGGGCCCTCACAAGGGGCCTTCTGAGCACGAGCACCTGCACGGCACGGCTGTTCCCGCGATGCCCCTTCAAGAGGGCGACCAGGGAAAGGTCGAGGCGAAGGTTTTCGGGTCGTTGATTGGGGGACTTGGTTTGAACCAGAGGACGTCACGCGGCGCTTACGGGCGTGAGACCGGGATCATTGATCTCGGCCACGAGCCGCCGCTGTCCGTCGATGGTTCCGAAGCCGCCGTCATCGATCGCCGTCGCGTCTCGGTGCAATGGTTCAGCGGCACAATTCTGACCGGACTCTGCGGCGCAGCCCTGATCGGCGGCGCCGTTTTCGCATCTCTCGACGGCGAAATGACCTTCGCCAAGGTGCCCGAGCGGGTCGAGGGCGCGCTGCGCGGAGCCTTCGGAGCTGCTGATCGCACCGCCACGCTGCACAAGAGCGACCGCCTGCCGCCGCCGAACGACTCGACCGCCTCGCGCAACATCGTGCGCGTCTCGACGGTCGCCCGCGTCGGCAACCGCGACGTGATGCGCGTGCGTCCCTTCATCCGGATTGCCGGCAATTTGTCGATGACGACGAGCGACCTGTCGGCGAAGATTCCGCCGTTCAACGCGCAGCGCCTGCTCACCGACGTCGGCTCGGATGCCAAAGCAGCTGCCGACGATCCTAACAATCCCGAGGCCGTCGAGCCCGACGCCGAGGTTTCCTTCGTCACGAAGGATCTCTCGCCGGTGCTGCCGAAGGCCAAGATTTCCGCGGTGGTGGCACTCGACGACATCCTGATGCGGGTGCGCGATGCCGCCAATTGGCGCGGCAATGGTGGGGTGCGCTACGCCTCCCTCGCCAATGCCGCTGCCGACGTCTCCGGCGCGACCGGCCCGTCCGAGATGAAGATGGCCTATGCCACCGAAGCCTCGCCGTCCGATCCGTACGCGGGCTTCGAGACGCGCGTGGTGCCGGAAAACGTCACGCTGCTGCCGAAGACCAAAGAGCAGATCACCGGCGGCAATCCCAACGGCGAGCGCGTTCACGTCGTCAAGAAGGGCGACTCGGTCTCCTCCGTGCTGCGCGATCTCGGCGCCACGCCTGACGAAATCAAATCGATTGCCGCAACGCTCGGGCCCCGTGGCCGCGACGGCGGCCTGAAGGAAGGCGAAAAGCTTCGCATCCTGATGGCGCCCGCGAGCCCCGGCGCACGGCTGCAGCCCTACCGCGTCGTCGTCGCCAACGACACGATGGTCGAGGCGATCGCCGCGTTGTCCGATCTCGGCAAATACGTCGCGGTCGACGTTTCCAGCATGAATACCGTCGCCGACGCTGCGGCCAACACCAGCAGCGAAGACGATGACGATGATGACGGCAGCGGCGTGCGGCTCTACCAGAGCATCTACGAGACCGCGATGCGCAACAAAGTGCCGATGCCGGTCATCGACGACATGATCAAGATCTATTCCTACGACGTCGATTTCCAGCGCAAGGTCGCGCCGGGCGATTCGTTCGACGTGTTTTACGCCGGCGAAGACGAAGGCTCGACGGCGGCCGACAAGAACGAAGTGCTGTTCGCTTCGCTCACGGTCGGCGGCGAAACCAAGAAATATTATCGCTACCAGAGCCCTGACGACGGCGTCGTCGACTATTACGACGAGACCGGCAAGAGCGCGAAAAAGTTCCTGGTCCGCAAGCCCGTGAACAGCGCCATCATGCGCTCCGGCTTCGGTGGCCGCCGCCATCCGATCCTCGGCTACGTGAAGATGCACACCGGCGTCGACTGGGCCACCGCCTACGGCACGCCGATCTTCGCCGCCGGCAACGGCGTGATCGAGAAGGCCCAACTCGAAGGCGGCTACGGCAAATACGTCCGTATCAAGCACAACAACGGCTACGAGACCGCCTACGGCCATATGTCGGCTTTTGCCAAGGGCATGGAGCCCGGCAAGAAGGTGCGGCAGGGCCAGGTCATCGGCTTCGTCGGCTCGACCGGCCAGTCGACCGGCCCGCACGTCCACTACGAAATTCTCGTCAACGGCCGCTTCGTCGACCCGATGCGCGTGAAACTGCCGCGCGGCCGTTCACTGGAAGGCCCGATGCTCGCCGCCTTCGAGAAGGAACGCGATCGCCTCGACGGCATGATGAGCGGCCGCAACGGCGCGATTGCGCGGATGTCGGATGCGACGGGTGGGCCGTTGCAGGTGAGCAATCGATAATCTTCAGGCCCTGAGGCCAATAAAATTAGCCCCGGAGAGGACATCCTCTCTGGGGCTTTTTCGTTTTGATGTGAGCTACGCTCAGTTCAGCTTCCGCTTCGACACCGGTGCCTCGAACTGCGTGATCTCCGCGGTTTGCGGCGACTTGCCGTTGAAGGTCAGCACATTGCCTTCGGACGAGATCGCGACGCTGTCACCATCTCGAACGTCGCCGGCCAGGATCATCTCGGCGAGCGGGTCCTGGAGATAGCGCTGGACCACCCGCTTCAATGGACGCGCACCATAGGCGGGATCCCAGCCCTTGGCAGCGAGCCAGTCGCGGCCGGCGGCATCGAGCGTCAGCACGATCTTGCGATCGGTCAGCAGCTTCTGCAGCCGCGCGAACTGGATCTCGACGATCCGGCCCATCTCGCTGCGCTGCAGGCGATGGAACAGGATGATCTCGTCGACGCGGTTCAGGAACTCGGGGCGGAAATGTCCGCGCACCATGCCCATCACCTGGTCACGCACGGCAGAGGTGTCTTCGCCCTCGGGTTGATTCACCAGATATTCCGAACCGAGGTTCGAGGTCATGATGATCAGCGTGTTGCGGAAATCGACGGTGCGGCCCTGACCATCGGTCAGGCGGCCATCGTCGAGCACCTGCAACAGGACGTTGAAGACGTCGGGATGCGCTTTCTCGATCTCGTCGAACAGCACGACCTGATAGGGCCGGCGCCGCACCGCTTCGGTGAGCGCGCCGCCCTCGTCATAGCCGACATAACCCGGAGGCGCGCCGATCAGCCGCGAGACCGAGTGCTTCTCCATGTACTCGGACATGTCGAGGCGGACCATTGCGGTCTCGTCGTTGAACAGGTACTCGGCGAGCGCTTTCGTCAGCTCGGTCTTGCCGACGCCGGTAGGGCCTAAGAACATGAACGAGCCGGTCGGCCGATGCGGGTCCTGCAGGCCCGCACGCGAGCGGCGCACGGCGGTTGCGACCGCGCGCACGGCTTCGGCCTGGCCGACGACACGCTGTCCGAGCTGCTCCTCCATCTTCAGGAGCTTCTCTTTCTCGCCCTCCAGCATCTTGTCGACGGGCACGCCGGTCCAGCGCGAAACAACCTGCGCGATGTGGTTGGCGGTCACCGCCTCTTCCATCATCTCGCCTGAACCTTCACGCGCCTCGATATCGGCGAGCTGCTTCTCGAGCTGCGGGATCCGGCCATAGGCCAATTCGCCCGCCTTCTGGAATTCGCCGCGTCGCTGCGCGTCGGCCAGATCGACGCGCAAGGCGTCGAGCTCGGATTTCAGCTTCTGGGCGTCGGAGAGCTTGTTCTTCTCGGCACTCCAGCGCGCGGTCAGCGCTGCAGACTTCTCCTCGAGCTCGGCCAGCTCCTTCTGAAGCGTCTCGAGACGAGACTTGGAGCCGAGATCGCTTTCCTTCTTGAGCGCTTCCTGCTCGATCTTGAGCCGGATGATCTCGCGATCAAGCGAATCCAGCTCTTCCGGCTTGGAGTCCACCTGCATCTTCAGCCGCGCGGCGGCCTCGTCCATGAGGTCGATCGCCTTGTCCGGCAGGAAGCGGTCGGTGATGTAGCGGTTGGACAGTGTCGTTGCCGCAACAAGCGCGGAATCGGTGATCCGCACGCCATGATGCTGCTCGTACTTGTCCTTCAAGCCGCGCAGGATCGAGATCGTGTCCTCGACCGAGGGCTCGCTGACGAAGATCGGCTGGAAACGCCGCGCCAGCGCCGCATCCTTCTCGACATGCTTCCGATACTCGTCGAGCGTGGTCGCGCCGATACAGTGCAGCTCGCCACGCGCAAGCGCGGGCTTGAGCAAGTTGGAGGCGTCCATCGCGCCATCGCCTTTGCCCGCGCCGATCAGCGTGTGCATTTCGTCGATGAACAGGATGAATGTGCCTTCGCTCGCGGTGACTTCCTGGAGCACGGCCTTCAGCCGCTCCTCGAACTCGCCGCGGTATTTAGCACCAGCAATCAGCGCGCCGAGATCGAGCGATAGCAGCTTCTTGTCCTGCAGGCTCTCGGGCACGTCGCCGTTGACGATGCGCAGCGCCAGGCCTTCCGCGATCGCGGTTTTGCCGACGCCGGGCTCGCCGATGAGGACGGGGTTGTTCTTGGTGCGGCGGGAGAGCACCTGCATGA
>JAEWHT010000174.1 GCA_023387695.1 Pseudomonadota bacterium
GATCGTGAAAAACATCCTGCAGATGACCGACCCGCCCAAGGTCCCCATCAGCCACCGCATCAAAAAATGCGCATGGAACGACGATTACCTCCTCAACGCCCTCGCCCATATGCGATAGCCCTGCCGCAAGCGGGGAGAGGTAAAGCACTCAATGCCCCGTCGCCGGCTCGGCCGCCGTATCATATGTCGGCACTGCTTGGCCGCCGCCGCGATAGACGATCAGCGCAGCGATGATGCCGAGCGCAGCCGCGAACATCAGCCAGGCACCGGGCATGGCCTTGTTGCCGGTGTGCTCGATCAGCCAGGTCGATGCGAACGGCGTGAAGGTGCCGAACAGCGCAGCCGCGAGCGCGAAGGCCAGCGAGAAGCAGGTCGTGCGCACATGCGCCGGCACGATCTCGACGAGCGCGCCGAGCATGGTGCCGCTGTACATGCCGAAATAGAACGAGAACATCATCTCGACGGCGAGCAGCTTGCTGAAGGTCGGCGCGGCCACAAGCCAGCTCAGCGCCGGGTAGGCGGTGAGCAGCGACAACGTGGCAATAGCGATCAGCACCGGCTTGCGGCCAATGCGGTCGGACAGCGCGCCGCCGACGGGATTCCAAATGAAGTTGGTGACGGCGACGAGCAACGTCACCAGCAGCGCATCCTGCGTCGACAGCTTCAGCACGGTCTTGCCGAAGGTCGGTGTGTACACGGTGACGAAGTAGAACGTCGTCGTGGTCAAGATCGCGATCATCATGCCCAGGATGACGATGCGCCAGTTGGCGAGCGCGGAGGCGAACACTTCGTTGGCGGTCGGGTGCTTCTTCATCGCCAGGAACGCGGGTGTTTCCTCCAGCGTGCGCCGCAGGAAGAAGATCAGCGGAATGATCATGCAGCCGACGAAGAAGGGAATGCGCCAGCCCCAGGCGGCGACGGTTTCGGCCGGCATCACCTCGGAGAGGATGAAGCCGAGGATCGAGGCGACGAAGATCGCGACCTGCTGGCTCGACGATTGGAACGAGGTGTAGAAGCCGCGATTGCCGGGCGTCGAGATCTCCGCGAGATAGACCGAGACGCCGCCGAGCTCGACGCCCGCGGAGAAGCCTTGCAGCAGACGGCCAATCAGCACGATGATCGGCGCTGCGATGCCGATCGTCGCATAGCTCGGACAGAACGCGATCACGACCGTGCCGACGGCCATGATGCCGAGCGTGACGATCAGGCCCTGGCGACGGCCGATGCGGTCGATGTACGCGCCGAGCACGATGGCGCCGACAGGACGCATCAAGGCGCCGAGCCAGAACACGCCGAAGGTGTTGAGCAGCGATGCCGTCTCGTTGGTCGAGGGGAAGAACGCCTTGCCGATCGCGGCGGCATAAAACCCGAACAGGAAGAAGTCGAACTGCTCGAGGAAATTGCCCGATGTGGCGCGGAGGATCGCGCCGATGCGCGACTTGATCTCGGGCGGATTGGTTGCTGGTCCAGCCATTGACGTTACTCCCCTTCAAGACGTGGCCGGGCCGGAACTCATTTTCTCGGCAAGGCGACAGATTGTTGCTGCGACAATCTGACTAACCCCTCTCGCGCGAGGCCTTGCGAGTCAACCGATTTCACTGCGGAAGCTGATGATTTTTCAGGCTTTATTCTGCGCTGCAGCGATCATCCACTGGCGGAACGCGGCAAGCTTTGGCGCCTCGCGACGGCCCTCGGGCGAGACCAGATAGAAGCCGGCATCGGCCGGCAGCGCGATCTTGAAGGGAACCACGAGTCGGCCCTTGGCGATGTCGTCCTTGACGTAGGAGGTTCGTCCCATCGCCACGCCGATGCCGTCGATCGCGGCCTGAATGGTCATGAAGATCATGTCGAAGGTGATGCCGGGTTGCTTGGCGATGTCGGCCGGCAGGCCCGCCGCCGTCAGCCACAGCCGCCAGTCGTCGCTGTTGGCGTTGGAGGTGTGCAGCAGCGGATAGTGGCGGAGATCCTCCGGCTTCTGCAATGGCTGGTCGACGCACAGCAGCGATGGACTGCACACCGGAAAAAGCTCGTCCGCCATCATCCAGTCGGCGCGCAGGCCCGGCCATTGGCCGCGGCCATAGCGGATCGCGGCATCGACATCGTCGCGCTGGAAATCAACGAGGCTCGTCGACGTGGTGATACGTACGTCGATGTCGGGATGCGCCTCCTGGAAATCGGCCAACCGCGGCAGCAGCCATTTCGCGGCAAGCGAGGCCAGCGTCGAGACCGTCAGCACCTTGTCGTCGTCCTTGCGCAGCAGCCGGTCGGTGGCAAGGCGGAGGTCGTTGAAGGCGGCGCGGACGCCTGGGAGGTAGTCGCGCGCTTCCGGCGTCAGCGCCAGCGCGCGGTTCTGCCGGATGAACAGGCGGATGCCGAGCTCCTCTTCCAGCCGGCGGATCTGATGGCTGATCGCGGTCTGCGTCACGTTCAGCTCGCTGGCGGCCAGCGTGAAGCTGAGATGGCGCGCGGCGGCTTCAAATGCCCGCAATCCGTTCAGGGAAGGCAATCTGGCAGTCATTTGGCAGCAGGATGCATGAGTTTATTTCATGCGAAGAGGTACAAATTGTCGTTTGTTGGATCGCGCGCGCAGGCAGATATTAGCTCTCAAGTTAGCTCAAGGAGCTGAAAATGTCTACTTGCACCGAACATTCGATGACAAATCATCATGCAACTGGCCTGATCGAGCAGATCGGCGAAACCCTTCATGTCTGGCAGGAGCGTTACCGGACCCGCCGCGAACTGACCAATTGGACCGCCCGTGATCTCCATGACGTCGGCCTGTCCTGGAGCGATATCGCCTCTGAGGCTGAGAAACCCTTCTGGCGGGCCTGATTGGCCGCCAGGCCGGCGCCGCCTGACTTTGGGGGCGCCGGCGGTCCCTTTTCCCCTCGTCCTCGTGGGCTCGTGTCATGAGCACCTATCGTCTGGAAGACCTGAAGCAATATTCGGATACGCTGCGCACGCGGCAGGGCGATGCGATCAGCGTCCGTTTCGTTGAGCCACGCGACACCGATGAGCTTCAGCACTATTTCCGTAGCCTCTCGACCCGCTCCCGCTACAACCGCTTCTTCGGCGCGCTCAGCGAATTGCCGAAGGGGCTGCTGAACGAGTTCCTCCAGGTCGGCGAGCGTGAGCGTTTCAGCGTGGTCGCGACCATGATGGTCGATGGCTTCGAGACCATCGTCGCGGAAGCGCGCTACGCGTTCCATGCCGAGACCTCGACGCTCGAGTTCGGCCTCTCTGTCGACGATCGCTGGCAGGGGCACGGTATCGCCACTGCGCTTATGAAAAATCTCGAGTGCCGGGCGGCCGCGCTCGGTGCTGAGCACATCTTCGGCGACACGCTACGCTCCAACCAGACGATGATTTCGCTCGCGCGCAAATCCGGTTTCGCCTTCGTCAATCATCCCGATGACTGGAAGCTGGTGCGCTTCGACAAGGAAATCCACGCCGCGCCAAAGGACATTCCCTGTGCCAGCTGGCGTCTCGCCGCCCTTTCCCGTCAGGCCGATAGCCCCTCAGCCTCGGCCTGACACAACTCCGAGCCCGGCCTGATGCAAGTCAGAGCCGGGCATTTTTTTGCCTTCACGCAGGACACGCCTACTTTCCCGTGAACACCGCTTTGCGCTTTTCGATGAAGGCCTGCACGGCTTCCTTGTGATCGGCGGTGGTGGTCAGGCGGACCAAGCGTTCAGCTTCATGGTCGCGAGCAGTTTCGAAATCGAACAGCAGGGCTTCGTCGAGATTGTCCTTCATGTAGCGCAGCGCCAGGCGCGGGCCTTCGGCGAGCGACTTTGCGAGGGCGAAGGCTTCAGCTTGCAATTTGTCATCGGGCACGACGCGGTTGACGAGGCCGATGGCCTCTGCGCGCGTGGCTTCGACGCGATCGCCGGTGAACAGCAGTTCTCGCGCCCGCGCGGTGCCGACGAGCCGCGTCAGCAGCCAGGCGATGCCGTAATCGCCGGACAGTGCGATGCGAGCATAGCCGGTGGCTACGAAAGCCGATTGCGCGGCGATGCGGATGTCGCAGGCCATGGCGAGGGCAAGCCCGGCACCGACGGCAGGACCGGGGAGCGCCGCGATGGTCGGCTTGCGCACCGATACCAGCGCGCCGGTCAGCAGCCGTTGCCGCTCCTGGAGGTCGGCGACGCGGTCTTCCAGCGACATCTCCAGCTTCTTGGGATCGCGATGTGCGCCCATGCCCTTGACGTTGCCACCGGCGCAGAAGGCTTCGCCCGCACCGGTGATGAGCAGCGCGCCGACACCGGGATTTTCGCCGCAGGCCCGGATCATCGTGCGCAACGCCGGCGTCAGATTGTCCGACAGCGAGTTACGCGCCTCCGGCCGGTTCAGCGTGATGATCGCGACGCGGTCGCGGATGACGCAGAGGAGCTCATTGGTGCCGGTGTCGATGGTGGTCTCAGTGGTCATGTTCGCTCTCTCCCTTCGTCATTGCGAGGAGCGAAGCGACGAAGCAATCCAGTCTGCTTCCGCGAAGATATGTCTGGATTGCTTCGCTTCGCTCGCAATGACGGCTATTGTTGATTTCTCGCTTCAAAACTTCTCCACCCAAGGCCGCAGCTCGAGCTCCCAGCTCCAGGCGCTGCGCGGTTGCTGCAGCACGTTCCAATAGCTCTCCGCGATCGCGTCGGGATCGAGCATTGAGTCCGGCTTGTCGGGGGCTTCCGTGCGCGCCGCACTGCGGATGCCGCCATCGATGACGAAATGCGCGACATGGATGCCTTGCGGCGACAATTCCCGCGCCATGCTTTGTGCGAGGCCGCGCAGTGCGAACTTGCCCATCGCGAACGGGGCGGATTGCGCGTAGCCCTTGACGCTGGCCGAGGCGCCGGTGAACAGGATCGCGCCATGCTGGTTCGGCACCATCCGTTTTGCGGCCTGCTGCGCCACCAGGAAGCCGCCATAGGCGCTGACCGCGATCGCGTTTGCGACATCCGCGGGGACGAGATCGACGAACGGCCCGCGCGAACGGCCGCTGGCGTTGTAGACGACGAGATCGGGCGTTCCGATCTCGCGCTCGACGAGACCAAACAGGCGTTCGACCTCCTCCGGTTCGGTGGCGTTGCAGGCATAGGCCTTGGCGCCGGTCTGGTTGCAGAGCGCGCCGAGCTTCTCGATCTTGCGCGCAGCCAGCGCAACGCGAATGCCTTGCGCGGACAGCAGCCGCGCCAGCGAGGCGCTCAGCCCTTCGCCGGCACCGACGATGAGGGCGATCTTGTATTTCGGATGTTCCATGACGTGATCTCTCGGGGACAGGACGCCGCTGATCTATGCATCCACCGCGCGGACAACCAGCCGGCGCGATCACAATTCCGCAGAGCGAATTGCTCCTTTACGGCGATCATGCCTCCCTGACAATTTGCGGCTTTATCGCCTCTCGTGATGGGAGCATGATCGACATCATCTCAAGCGGCAAGCGATAAGAATTGCCGTCGGGCGGAAACGAAGAGGACGATCATGCACAAGCCGGTCACAGCGCAGCCACAAGATGTCGCGGCCGCACCTTCCGGCCTGCTGGCGCCCGATACCACGGGCATGAATTTCTACCGCGCCGATCAGGCGCTGACGGACCTGTTGCGCATCCATCTGCCGGACGCGCTATTTCGCCACATTGAGCCGCATCTCGATCGGCTCGGCGAGCTCGCCGGCGGCCGTCTCGACGAATGCGCGCGCCTTGCCGACCGGCACACACCGGTACTGCATCAGCGCGACAAGTTCGGCCGCGACGTGCAGTCGATCGAGTATCACCCGGCCTATCGCGAGCTGGAGAACGCGGCCTTCGGTGAGTTCGGCATTCATGCGCTCTCGATCCGCAAGGGTATCATGGGCTGGCCGGACAAATATCCTGTCGTGGCCAAGCATGCCTTCACGTTTCTTTTCAACCAGACCGAATTCGGCATGGGCTGCCCGATCAATGTCACGGACGGCTGCGCCAAGCTGCTGGCGAATTTCGGCAGTGATGCGCTGAAGGCAAGATATCTCGATGGCCTGACCTCGACCGACATGAGCAAGCTGACGCAAGGCGGCCAGTTCATGACCGAAAAGGAAGGCGGCTCCGACGTCGGCACGCTCACGACGACGGCGGTGCAGGAGGGCGATCATTGGCGCCTTTATGGCGAAAAATGGTTCTGCTCGAATGCGGACGCAAAGGTCGTGATGCTGCTGGCGCGCCCCGAGGGCGCTGGCTCTGGTACGCGTGGCGTCGGCCTGTTCCTGATGCCGCGCTTCCTCGACGACGGCTCGCAGAACCACTACCGGATCGTGCGTCTCAAGGACAAGCTTGGCACCCGCTCGATGGCCTCGGGCGAGATCAAGCTCGAAGGCGCGATCGCCTATGCGGTCGGCAAGCTCGACCGCGGCTTCGTGCAGATGGCCGAGATGGTCAATTCGTCGCGATTGTCCAACGGCGTTAAATCCACCGCGCTGATGCGCCGCGCCTATCATGACGCGATGACGGTGGCGAAGAACCGCGTGGTGTTCGGCAACCGCATCATCGACCTGCCGCTCGGCCGTCGCCAGATGCTGAAGATCATGCTGCCGGTCGAGCAGGCGCTGTCGATGAGCTTTCTCACCGCCGACGCGCTCGATCGCGCCGAAGCCGGCAGCCAGGACGCCGCGGCGCTGCTGCGCATCCTGACGCCGACGCTGAAATTCCGCGCCACCCGCGACGCGCGCAAGGTCTGCGGCGATGCGCTCGAGATGCGCGGCGGCATTGGTTATATCGAGGAATTCTCGACGCCCCGTCTGCTGCGTGATGCGCATCTCGGCTCAGTCTGGGAAGGCACCGGCAATATCGTCGCCATTGATGCGCTGAGGCGCGCCGTCGGCCGCCATGGTGCCGAATCCGCGCTATCGGCAGATCTCCATGCCCGGCTCGACGATAGCGCCTCGGTGCCGCAGGCCTGGCGCGATAATTTGCACGGTCTCGTCGATCGCGCCGTCGGCTTTGCGCGCGAAGTCGCCGGCAAGTCCGAGAACGAAGCCGATGCGCGGCGTGCGACCAGCCTGCTCTATCATGTCGCAAGCGCGGTCGCGCTTGCCTGGGAAGCGCATCGTGTTCACGAAATGCGCGGCGATGCGCGCCGGCTGTTGTTGTCGCGGCTGGTGATCGATCACCGGGTATCGCCGAGCGATCCGTTCCGGCTGACGGAAAATACGACGCAGGCAAAGATCGCGGGGCTGCTGCTTGGCGACCGCGTGGCCTCCATGAGCGAGGTTGGCGAACTGGTCTTGGCAGCGTAGGCTACGCGCTACGTTCGAACAAAAAACGCGATAGGGAGTGCTCGATGAAGGCCGCCGTCCTTTATGAAGTCAACAAGCCGCTGGTCATCGAGGATGTCAGCCTGCCGAAGCCCGGCCCGCGCGAGGTGCTGATCCGCACGTCGGTCGCCGGCCTCTGCCACTCCGACCTGCACTTCATGGAAGGCCTCTATCCGCATCCGCTGCCCGCGGTGCTCGGCCATGAGTCCGCCGGAATCGTCGAGCAGGTCGGCTCTGATGTCACCTATGTGAAGCCCGGCGATCACGTCGTCACGTGCCTCTCCGTGTTCTGCGGCACCTGCGACAATTGCACCACCGGTCGCACCGTGCTCTGCACCGACACGACAGTGAAGCTGCTGCCGGGTGCGTCGAACCGGATGCAGTGGAACAGGTCGGAGAAGCTGCATCAGTTCCTCAACCTCTCGTCCTTTGCCGAGCAGATGCTTGTGCACGAGAACGCCATCGTCAAAATCCGGAAAGAAATGCCGCTCGATCTCGCTGCGCTGATCGGCTGCGGCGTCATCACCGGCTACGGCGCTGTCGTGAACACGGCGAAGGTGACGGCGGGCGAGACCGTGGCCGTGATCGGCTGCGGCGGCGTCGGCATGGCCGCGATCAACGGCGCGCAGATCGCCGGCGCCGGCCGCATCATCGCCATCGACACCAATCCGGCAAAACTCCAGCTCGCGACCAAGTTGGGCGCGACCGATATCATCAATCCCGCCGATGGCGACGTTGTGAAGCAAGTCCGCGATCTCACCAATGGCGGCGTGCATCATTCCTTCGAGGTGCTCGGGCGCAAGGAAACGGCAGAGCAGGCGTTCGGCATGCTTACCTCCGGCGGCACCGCCACGATCGTCGGCATGATCCCGTTCGGCCAGAAGATCGAGCTGCACGGTTTCGACTTCCTGCGCGAGCGGCGGATCCAGGGCTCGTCGATGGGCTCGAACCATTTCCGCGTCGACATGCCGCGCCTGGTCGATTTCTACCTGCGCGGCCGGCTGCATCTGGAAGACTGGATCTCTGCCAAGCTGAAGCTCAGCGAGATCAACGAGGGTTTTGCCAACATGAAAGCCGGCAAGACGCTGCGCAGTGTGATTGTATTTGATAGCTGAGCCAACACAGGTGTCATCGCCCGGCTTGACCGGGCGATCCAGTATTCCAGAGACGGCTGCGATTGAATCGAGAGGCCACGGCGTACTGGATGCCCCGGTCAAGCCGGGGCATGACAGCGCGGAGCCCGATAAAGAGATCTAATCGTCAAACATCTTCGGCGGCACAAAGCCGCCGAACTCGCGCTCGATCAGCTCGGCCAGCTTCAGCGGCGTACGGTCTTCCAGCCACGGGCCGACGATCTGCACGCCGACCGGCAGGCCATCCGGCGCAAAGCCGGTCGGGATCGCGGTCGAGGGCAGGCCGGGCAAGGTCGCGATGCCCGGCCAAGCGAGCTGATCGGGATAGACATAGTCCTTGCCATCGATCTTGATGCGACGGGTTTCCTGGTCCGGCGAATGGTCGTGCGGATAGGCCGGCGTCGGCATGATCGGGCAGATCACCGCGTCATACGTCTTGAACAGCTCGCGCCATTGCGCGCGCAGCCGGGTGCGCCCGCTATTGGCGATCACCCAGTCGCGATGGCTGAGCGCGACGCCGCGCAATCGCTCGGCGGCAAGGCTGTTGGCACTTTCGGGGAGTGCCGCCGCGGCCGCTTTAGCGCCATTGTAGACGTCAGGTGCAAAGCTTGCGGCCAGGAAGGAGATCAGCATGCGCATATAGAGCCGCGACGAGGCCGCGAAATCCGGCAATAGCGGACTGCTCCGGTCGATCTTGACGCCCGCCTTGGCGAGGTTGTCGGCGAGCGTGTTGATGGTGCCGCGCACGGCGGTGTCTGTCGGCAACAGTGGATCGGTGTCGATCACCAGGACGCGAAAATCCTTGAATGCGGTGTGGCGAGCGGCGGGAAGGTCGAGCTTGTAAGCGATACCCGCCTCGATCGGATCGGGCCCGGCCATGACATCGAGCAACAGCGACAGGTCGGCAGCGCTACGCGCCATCGGGCCGATCACCGAAAGGTCGCGCTCGAACGGCAAGGGTGGCGCCGGCGGCGCGACGTGGCCGCGCATGGCGACGAGGTTGAAGGTCGGCTTGTGCGCATAGACGCCGCAATGAAACGCCGGCACGCGCAAGGAGCCGCCGATATCAGAGCCGATCGAGAGTGGGCCATATCCCGCGGCGAGCGCCGCTGAGGAGCCGCCGGACGAGCCACCCGGCGTGCGGCCGAGATCGTAGGGATTATTGGTGGTGCCGTAGACGTCGTTGTAGCTCTGCCAGTCGGCGAGAGCGAGCGGCACGTTGGTCTTGCCGAGTACGACGGTGCCGGCGTCCTTCACCCGTGTCACCGGCAACGAATCTTCCTTGGCGATGAAATCCTTTTGCGCGGGATTACCCCAGGTCGTGGGCAGGCCGGCGATATTGTAGGATTCTTTCACCGTCATTGGCAGGCCGAGCAGCGGCTTGCGCTCGCCGCGGGCCAATGCGGCGTCGGCGTCGCGCGCGGCACTCAGCGCGCGGTCGAAATCCCGGACGCAGATGGCGTTGACCTTGCCGTCGTGACGTTCGATGCGGCCGATCGCATCCTGCGTGAGCTCGACGGCGGAAACCTTCTTCGCCGTCAATGCGGCCGACAGCTCGACCGCGCTCTTGAAACTCCATTCGGATTTGGCCACGACATGCTCCTGCGCTTTGCTTGGGGGATGATGCGCAGTTTTAGCTGATGTCGCAACCGTCGTTTGATCGCGGTTGATCTGTGAGGAGGGTTACCCCGGTAACATTCGCTGCATCACGCGATCACGATAGACGAAGACATGCGCAAGCGCCGCGGCGACGTGGATGAGGATGGTGACGAGCAGCGCCAATTCCATCGCCTGGTGAAGGCCGTCGATGGTCCGGCCGGCGGCGGCGTTGTCGGAGGCGAGCATCGGCAACGGCATGAGATAGAAGTATGAGACGGACCAGCCGCGGAACGAGGCAAACACCCAGCCGGAGAGCGTCGTCGCCAGCACCAGCGCGTAGAGCAGCCAGTGGACCGCCTCCGATGAGACGCGCTGCCAGGTGGGAAGCGAGCTTTCGGGCGCGACGGGATGGGTGACACGCCAGACAAGGCGCACAGCCGTCAGCATCAGGATCGTGAGTCCGATCGAGATATGAAATGTCATGCCGACGCCGGGGCTCATGCTGCGGTGGAGATCCGGCATCAGCCAGCCGATCGGATATTGCACGGCAATCAGTGCGACGACGAGCCAGTGGAAGATCTTGGCAGGCGTGCCGTATTGAAGACGGATAGTCATGAAGGTCCTGCCGTTGAAGGATACGCCGGTCAGGGCTGGAAGGTTCGCATCGCGGCGTGGGTGAACGGATTGACGGGTCCGCTGCTCATCCGCGTGTTGTTGTCTGATTTCTGCCCCGGTACGGGAAAGGCGTAGCCGATGATGGTCTTGACCACGAACCGGTCGGACGCCGACGTCAACCCGTAACCGACGCCAAAGTTCACGTCGAACACGCCGGCCTTGAAGTCGGTGACGGCAAACAATGTGTGCTGCTGGTCGGCGAGCTTGCTGAAGTTTCCGATCTCGCCGAAGTCGGCGTAATATTCGAAACCGGCGAACACGTCGTTGCCGAAGTTGCGGGCTAGCCGCGCGGCGGGCGCGAAATCGGCCTCGCCCTTGCTGCCGAAGCCGATATCGACGATCGGGTTGACGATGAATTCGTATTGCGAGTTGCGCACGCCGATGATGGGACGGATCTCCAATCCCCATCGCGTCTGTGCGAATTTCGGCATCTCGTAGCTCAGCTCGAAATTCACGCCGTAGAAGAAATTGCGCTGCTCGGCATGCGGCGACACGAACAGCGTGCGCAGCTTGAAGGCATCAGAGAGGAATTGCCGGTCCTGCACGGCGAACGGCAGATAGAGCCCGAGCTCCCACCAGTCGGTCATGCCGTAAGCGAATTCCGGCGTGCCGTTGAGGCTGTGGTTGGACGGGAAGCCACCCGGGAACGGCGGATCCTTCTGTCCGAGCGCGACATAGTTGAGATGTTGCTGGATGGTGAATTGGCCGATTTCGGCGATGCCCGCGTTGTAGACCTGGATCTCGTCGGTCGCGTTGGCGTTCGACGCAAACAGGATCAACGCGCCCGTCAGGCTCGCGACCGCAATGTATGAACGATTTTGCTTCATGAGCGCCGCCTATGCCGCCCCGATCAGAATGCCGACCGCCAGCACGATCGCGCCGCCGAGCACGATCTGGAACACGGCCTGCAGGAACGGCGTATCCATGTAGCGCGCGCGGATGAAAGCGATGGCCCACAATTCGAAGAACACGACGATGCCGGCGATCGCGGTCGCGATCCAGAATGCGTTGGCCCAGTGGTCGGGCACGAGATAGGGCATGGTGTGGCCGAGCCCGCCAAGCGTCGTCATCGCGCCGCAGGTGATGCCGCGCAGCCAGGGCGAGCCGCGCCCCGTCAGCGAGCCGTCGTCGGAGAGTGCTTCCGCAAAGCCCATGCTGATACCGGCGCCGATCGAGGCGGCGAGGCCGACGAGAAAAGTCTGCCAGTTCTGGTGCGTGGCGAAGGCGGCCGCAAACAGCGGCGCCAATGTCGAGACCGAGCCGTCCATCAATCCGGCGAGACCCGGCTGCACGTATTGCAGCACGAACATCCGCCGCCTTGTGCGGTCCTCTTCCTCGCGCACGTCGGGCTTGAGGATCTCGTCGGTCAGCGCGACGGCGCGGTTCTCGTGGTGCTTCTCTTCCTCGGCGAGGTCGCCGAGCAGGCGGCGCACGCCGACATCCTCGGCCTGCTCGGCGGCGCGCGCGTAGAAGCGCTCAGCCTCGAGCTCCATGGTCTCGACCTCTTTCCGGATCGTGTCGAGCGGCAGGTTCTTCGTCAGCCAGATCGGGCGCCGGCGGAGGAAGCCTTTGACGTCCTCGCGGCGGATCGGCGGCAGATGCGGGCCGAAGCGCTCCTCGAACAGCTGGAGCAGGCGATGCCGGTGGCCACGCTCTTCCTCGGCCATTTCCTCGAAGATCTTGGCCGTATCGGGATAGCGTTCCCGCAAGTCCTCGGCGAAGGTCATGTAGATGCGGCTGTCCTGCTCCTCGGAGGAGATCGCGACCGCAAGCACCTCGCGCTCGGTCAGGTCGGAAAAGTTCTTCACTTGTGGCCCTGCTATCAATTTAGAATGGTTCTAAAGTGATATAGGCTGTAAATCGTTCAGGGTCAATTCACCGGAAAAATTCGATCCCTTGTGTGTGCGAGTCCGGATTGGAGCCGCATGTGCCGTGCCGCTTCGGTTGGCATCAGGAAGTGACGGGGTAAGCGATGAACAAGGTCAAATACCGGCTGAACGATCCGCGGCTTGCGCCTCGGCGGACCAAGCTCGAAATTCCCGGCTGGGCCGGCAACCGCGAGCCGCGCGCGGATGGTTCGCACGAGCAGGTCTGGCATTGCGTGCCGTTCTCGGAAGGTGCGCAATACGGCATCGAGCTGTTCTACCCCTATGACTTCGAGCTTCACGTCACGACCCGGGATGGCCGTCTGGTCCTCGAGGCTGATTGGGGTGAGCCACCGGCAGGCGGTGCGGAATGGCCGCCATTTCGAAAGTTCGGCGAGAGCTTTTACACCTATCAGATCCTGCTCGACCTCAAGGTTGCGAAGGGGATGGCTGTACGCACCGAGCCGCATCCGCGCTTCTACACGGATCGAACCGATACGGTGCCGATTGCCGTACCTGCGCTGATCCGCAATTGGTGGCCGATGATGTTCTTCTGCGTCTTCAAGGCGCCGGCCGAGGGGCGTACGCACATCTTCCGCCCGAACGAGCCGTTCGCGCAAATCATCGTCATTCCCGAGGAAGCCGTTTTCGAACTCGAGCCGATGGGCGAAGAGGAAGCGGCTGAACGCGAGCTGCAGGCCCGACGGATCTACAACAGCCGGCCGAAGCTGGCTGCCGGCACCGAGTGGACGTCCTCCACCGACACGGTGTTCGACGGCACCTACCGGCATCTGCACCGCGCGGCCAAAGACAAGGCGCGAAACGAGTAGTCGGATCGCCCCTTCTGGCCCGCGGTCGCAAGCTTTTCGCGCCAGCCGTGCGGCCGGCACGACAGCTGAATGATTTCCTGTTTTTCCCAGCCCGTGCTGCCGACCAAAAGCAAACAGGACCCGAAGGTCCTGTTCCGTCTCGTCTGTGACGTCCGCGCCTTAGTAGTCGCGACGATAGAAGCTGTGGTGATGGTGGTGGTGGTGGTGATGATGGTGGTGATACCGCCGATACCGCGGCACGACCACGACCGGCGCTTCGTAATAGCGATCGCGGGGATAGAAGGCGTGGTGATGGTGATGATGATGGTGGTGATGGTGATAGTAGAACTGGGCGAGCTGAACGTTGGAATCAGCCTTCGGCGGCGCGGCTTCGTCGATCGCCTGCAGCAGAGCCCCGGCGTTCGGGATCGGCTCGAGCAGCTCGGCATAGGAATTCGCCTTCAGCACGTCGTCCGGCGCCGGCGCCGCTTGGGCGGCACCGAATGCCCCGAGCGTGGCGACCGCTCCCAGCAGTCCAGCGATCTTCTTTTCCATCGTCATTCTCCATGCTCGCCGGACGCAGCTCCGGTATGTCGCAACGTCAGATATTGCCGAAAGTTCCCTGAACCGCGGATTAATGCTCTGTGACGGGAAGGTGACCGACTTCATCCTCCTGACGTGTTGTTGCGACGCAGGAAGTCGAGCAGCAGCCGGCTGACCTCGGCGGGCTGCTCCTGCTGCACCCAATGGCCGGCGCCATCGACGAGATGGCAGCCGAGCAGCTTGGTGCACCCGCCTCCCTGCATCGCCTCGAACACGCCGGGGCGTTGATACGTGCCCCAATCCTGCTTGCCCGAGATGAAGCATGAGGGCACGTCGATGCTGCGCCCGGAGAACAGCTGCATCTCGTTATTGAGAACGCCGGTCGTGCCGTAGCGATACCATTGCAGTCCGCCCTGGAAGCCGGTGCGGCCATACTCGGCGCTGTAAAAAGCGAGATCGCTGTCCGGCAGCCATTGATTGGCCGCGATCGCGGTAGCGGAGGGCATCTCCTTCGCGACCGTCTGTGCCATCGTCTCGCCGAGGTCCATCACGTAATAGGTCGGCAGCTTTGCGAGCTCGCCCGCCGACCACGACTTCAGCGGATACGGCTTGTTCTCGATCCAGTCTGCGCTCTTGTGATGATAATAGGCGCGCAGGAAATCATGCACGCCTTGCGGCGCGTGCTGCATGTCGGCGTTGGCCGCGCGCGTCGAATAGTACCATTGATAGTGGATGCGCGGGCGCGGCAGTGCGGCGAGCTCGCGATGCACGGGATCTTCGACCGCAGGCTTCGCCGGCACATCGGCCGTGTTGAAGGGCAGCGGCGGCGCTCCACCGAAAGGCGCACTCATCAGCGTCACTGAGCGGAACACATCGGGGCGGATCAGCGCGCACCAAGCCGCGACGGGGCTGCCGAAATCGTGGCCGGCAAGATCAACCTGCCTGTAGCCGAACGCCGATACAAGCGAGAGCGCATCGCGGACCAGATTGAGGAGCGAGAACGGCGTGAGATCGCCATCGTAATCGGCGGTCCATCCGGTGGTGCGTCCATAGCCGCGTTGGTCCGGTGCGAGCACGTGATAGCCGGCCGCGGCGAGCGCCGGCATCACCTTGCGCCAGGAGAAGGCGAGCTCGGGAAAGCCGTGCAGCAGCAGGATGCAGGGACGCCCCTTGGTCTCGAAGCCGGCCTCGAGCACATGCATGCGCAGGCCGTTGATGCCGTCGATCGTGCGCGAGCGGATGCCGGCGGGGAGGGGGATGCTGGGGAGTGTGGTCATCAATTCTCTCCACTCGGGCGGTTTGGTAGGGTGGGTTAGCCTCGCGGATTGCGCGAAGCGCAAACCGCGCGGCGTAACCCACCACTTCTGTTTCTGCGGAGACCAAAGAGGTGGGTTACGCTCAGCGTCTCCGCTTCGCGCAGCCGCAGAGCTAACCCACCCTACGCATCTCAGCTAGATCACACCGCCTCACACACAAACGCATTGCCCTTGCGCTTGATCTTCCCGACCGACGGCGAGGGGAAATGCGCGGTGCAGCACAGCGTGTCGGTGTCGCAATATCGCTCCAGAAAGCTGCGGCGCGTCGTGGCCGCCTTGGCCGGATCGACGTCGAACTTGATCGATAGCTCCGGATAGAGCGTCTGCAACGGCGAATGCATGAGATCGCCGGAGAACACGGCATCGTCCTTGCCGCGTCCGATGGCGAACGCGACATGGCCGGGCGTGTGGCCCGGCGTCGGCACGATGCGGACGTGATCGCCGATCTGGTGATCGTTGCCGACGAGTTCGTGCCGTTTGGCCTCGACGATCGGCAGCACGCTGTCGACGAAAGGCGGAATCTCCGTCTTGGCATTCTCCGCGAACCAGTGGTCGTATTCCTGCTTGCCGAAGATGTAGCGTGCCTTGGGGAAGGTCGGCACCCAGCGGCCGTTCTCCAGCCGCGTGTTCCAGCCGACGTGATCGACATGCAGGTGCGTGCACATCACGAAGTCGATGTCGTCCACCGAGACACCGGCGGCACTCAGCGCGCGCAAATAGGTGTCGTCGGTCTTCATGTTCCATTTCGGCCGATTGGGGCGCGGCTTGTCGTTGCCGATGCAGCTGTCGATCAAGATGGTGTGGTGCGGCGTCTTCACCACATAGGATTGGAAGGCCAGCAGCAGCACATCCTGCTCGTCGAGCGCCTTGGCCTGCAGCATCCACGCCCGGTTCTCGGCGAGCACTTCAGCCGACAGTCCGGGCAACATGTCCAGCGCCGGCACGAACGACGTCTCCTGCTCGATGATGCGATGGATGGTGAGATCGCCGACCGCATATTTCAGGCTCATGCTCGCTTCCTTTGTGATCAGTGCGCGTCATGCACGGATGGAATGACGATATTGGTGAGGATGTCCATCGCAGCCAGGCCTTCCTTGGGCTGGCCGTATTGCGCGGCTGAAGTCATCATGACGAGATCAAGCTCGGGGACGATGAAGATGCGCTGGCCACCCCAGCCGAAGGCGGCGATCCATTTGATCTCTTTGTCGCCGGCGAGAGAGCGACCCATCCACCATTGATAGCCGTAGAACAGCGTGCCGCCGAAATAACCAACGGCCTGGAAGCGCGGCGTGATCGATTGTGCGATCCAGTCAGCCGAGACGATTTGCTGGCCGTTCCACTGGCCACGATTGAGCACGAGCTGGCCGATCTTCGCCGCATCGCGTGGCCGCAAGCGCAGCCCCGCAGCCGCCGCGAGTTTGCCGTTCTTGTAGTTCTTCCATTCGACATCGGGGATGCCGAGCGGCTGGAACAGGGCCTCGCGCGCGAACGCCTCCAGCGGCTTTTTCGAGACGCGCTCGACGATGTTGCCGAGCAATTCTGTACCGCCGCCACTATAGGCCCATAGCGTATCGGGTGGCGCTGCGATGGGGCGCGACAGAATGTAGCCAAGTGGATCCGGCTCGGTGAGGAGATGCGGCTCGTCGTTCTTCGGATCGGTCCAGGCTCGCGCCTCGTCCCATTTGAAGCCGGAAGACATCGTGAGCAGATGGCGCAAGGTGATGGCGTCCCATCCCGACTGCTTCACCGCTGCGTAGTCGGGGAAGAATTTCAGAACGGGCTCATCGACGCCTGCGATCAGCTTGCGGTCGATGGCGATTCCAACCAGCAACGAGGTCACGCTTTTGCTCGCCGAACGCATGTCGTGCTTGGTCGTTGCGCTGAATTCGTATGGGCCGTCCGGCTGTCCCCAGGGTTGGTCGTAGCCGGCAAAATATTGCTCGAAGACGAGCTTGCCATGCCTGACGACGACGACGGAATGGACCGAAGTTTCCCGCTGCGCGAGCCGCGTAGCGACGCCACACAGTTTCGCACCATCCATGCCGACACTGCCAGGCGAGGCGATCTCCCAGCCATCGTCAATCGATGCCGGCGCTCCGCAGGCCTGGCCTTGTTGTCCGGGTGGCGTGCTCTCGGCCAGCAGGCTGGTGGCTGAGATGGAAAGTGCGAGCACGAGGCTCGCACTGAGACTCGAGAGCTGGGAGAATCGATCGCGCATCGTCCTTCTCCCGGCCTGTCTTGCTACGCCGCCGGCGGCACCGAGATCTTCACGGAGGGCCGCTCCAGCATCTTCTGATAGAAGGTGTCGAGTTTCGGATAGGCCTTGCGCCAGCCGCAATCGGCGAAGCGGAAGTCGGCATAGCCGAGCACGCAAACCAGGCCGATCTGCGAGATATCGAACGGACCGTTCAGCACGTCGGTCATGTTTTCGAAGCGCGCCATGCCGGTCCAGGCCCGGTTCCAGTGATCGTCCGACCACGCCTGCCATTGCAGCCCCTGCGGCCGCACCATCTTTTCGTAGCGGCACAGCAGCATGGAATCGAGCATGCCGTTGATGAGCGAATGATTGGTCTTGGCCTTCCAGCGCCGCGGACCGTAGTCCGGGATCAGGCTGCCGCCGGCCATCTCGTTGAGATATTCGACGATGACGTAGGAGTCCAGAATGACGTCCCCGTCATCAGTGATCAGCACCGGCAGCTTCTTCAGCGGCGTGATCTTCGAATAATCCTCGTTCACCGTGCCCGGCGCGACCGTTGCCGACGTGAACTCGATCTTGTCGATCAGCCCGAGCTCGATCGCTGCGATGCGCACCTTGCGAGCGAAGGGCGAGGCCTGGGAGAAGGAGAGTTTCATGGAGACTATTCCTTGCAGTCGATCTTGAGCGAACGGTGTCTCCTCCGTCATGGCCGGGCTTGACCCGGCCATCCACGCGTTTCCACGCGGTCAGAGTGTGAGACGTGGATGCCCGGGACAAGCCCGGGCATGACGACGAGGGTGGGCGTGGCCGCGGCAGCTTACGCCGCGACGATCTCCTGGCGCTGCTCGCCGAGGCCTTCGATGCCGAGCGTGATGACGTCGCCGACATTGAGGAAGGTCGGCGGCTTCATGCCGAGGCCGACGCCGGGCGGGGTGCCCGTGGTGATGATGTCGCCCGGCAGCAGCGTCATGAACTGCGAGACATAGGAGATGCACTTGGCCATCGAGAAGATCATGGTCTTGGTCGAGCCGGTCTGGCGGCGCTGACCGTTGACGTCGAGCCACATCGACAAGTTCTGCACGTCCTTGATCTCGTCCTTGGTGGCGAGCCAGGGGCCGACCGGGCCGAACGTGTCGTGCGACTTGCCCTTGGTCCACTGACCCAGGCGCTCGGTCTGGAAGTTACGTTCGGAGACGTCGTTGCAGACGCAATAGCCGGCGACGTAATTCAGCGCATCCGCTTCCGAGATGTACTTGGCGCGGGTGCCGATGATCGCGGCGATCTCGACTTCCCAGTCGAGCTTGGTCGAGCCGCGCGGCTTCTCGACATTGTCGTTCGGGCCGCACAGCGAGGTGTTGGCCTTCATGAAGATGATCGGCTCGGTCGGGATCGCGGCGCCTGTCTCCTTGGCATGGTCGCTGTAGTTGAGGCCGATGGCGACGAATTTCGATATGCCGGTGACGGGCGCGCCGAAACGCGGCTTGCCGGAGACGGCCGGCAGGGAGGCGGGATCGATCGCCGCCAGCTTCTTCAGGCTGTCCGGCGAATAGGCCTCGCCGGTGAGGTCCTTCACATGCGCCGACAGGTCGCGTAACTGGCCGGATTTGTCGATCAGGCCGGGCTTTTCTGCACCCTTATCGCCATAACGAACTAGCTTCATTCTCGTTTCTCCCTTGGGATGGACTGATCGGTTAAATAGCTTCATGGAACAGGGCGGCAGGAAATTCAACCGCCGAAAAAGGCGTGCATTGCAGCCCTCTCAATTCGGTGGGCGCCTCCGTGTCCCGGACGCGGTGCAGCGTGTAACGCTGCTCCGCAGAGCCGGGACCCAGAATGCCGCAAGCATGGGCCCCGGCTTAGCAGCGCATCACTTCGTGCTGCGCAGCATCCGGGGCACGAGACCTAGGTCAGCGCCATAAACTTGAACGCATCGCCCTCGCGGCGGATATGCCCGGCCGAGAAATGACCGCCGATCACCAGCGTCGGCGTATCGGCAAACCGGCCGAACAGCTCGCGCCGTGTCTTGGCTGATTGGCCCTGGTCGGAATCAGCGGTGGAGGACCAGCCGAGATGTGCCATCTGGCAGGGATGATGGGCGACGTCGCCGGTCAGCAGCCCCTGTTCGCCATCCGACTGAACCAGGATGCTCATGTGGCCGGGGCTGTGACCCGGTGTCGGGATCATGCTGATCTCGTCCGAGAGCCTGTGGTCGCTCGGGATCAGGTCGGCACGGTCGGCATCGATGATCGGCTTCACGGAATCGTCAAACACGGCCTGCTTGTCCGGCTCGGACGAATGGTCGCGCCAGTGCTCGTATTCGGTGCGGCCGAACACGTAGCGTGCCTTCGGGAAAGCCGGCACCCATTTGCCGCCGACGAGCTTCGTATTCCAGCCGACATGGTCGACGTGAAGATGCGTGCACAGCACGGTGTCGATGCTGTCGGGTGGAAAGCCCGCCGCCGCCATCATCTCGAGGAATGGCGTATTGCGGTTATTCCAGGTCGGGACGTTGCGGCCCTGCTTGTCGTTGCCGAGGCCGGTGTCGACCACGATCCGGCGCGTGGGCGTCTCAACCACCAGCGAATGGATCGACATTTTCAGCCGGCCTTCTTCGGTGGCGAAATGCGGGATCAGCCAGGGCAGCTTCTGGATTTCGTCATTGCTGGCCAAAGGCAGGATGAAGCGGGTCGAGCCGACCGTCTCCATTTCCACGACCTTGGTGATTTTGACCTTGCCGACCTTCCAGTGCATTGGGCGTCCCCTCATTTTCTTGCTTTCGCAAAAGATGCGGCCTTCCGCTGTCGAAGGCAATGGATCATCTGTCGTGATGTCGCGTTATCAAGGGAACCCAGGAATAGCCTGAGGGGGAGCCCATGCCAGAGCTTGCGATTTCCGCCGACAAAGTCACCTTCATCATCGAGAAGGCCCGTGAATTCGACGTCAAGGAAGGGGCGTCCGATCCGGATTCGGGATCGAACCCCTCCGACGATGACGAGATCGATGTGCTGGAAGACAGCAATTCCGATCCTGTTGCAGCCGAACTCGCCGGCTTTATCCAGGCGCTGAACGAGGATGAGCAGCTCGATCTGGTCACGCTGATGTGGCTCGGCCGCGGCGATGGCGATGTGGACGAGTGGGACGATCTGCGCGCCCGCGCTATCGAGGCGCGCAGCGAATACAAGACGCCCCGGCGCGAGACGGTGCAATATCTGCTGGGCGAGCCGATGCTGGGCGATCTGCTCGCCGACGGCATGGACGAACTCGGCATCGACTGGACCGACGAACGGACCACGCCGGTATCTTAGCCTTTACCGCGCGCAGTCGACGATCACGGTACCGAGCTTGTCGCCCTTTTCGACGGCGAGATGGGCCTGCACCGTATCAGAGAGCGCGAATTGTGCCGCGACGTTGTGGATGCGCGCCCCCGCGGCCAGCCATTTCGAAATGTCGGCCTGTGCCGCCGCGAGCAGCGAAGACGGCAGCGCGAACAGGACCAGCGCTCGCAACGAAATGCACTTCTCCATCAGTTCGCGCATCGGCAATGTCGGCGTGCGGTTACCGTTGGTGGCATAGACCGCGATCGTGGAATTCATCGCCATCAACTTCAGTGTCGTTACGATATTGCCACCGAAATCGACATCGACGACGCGATCGACACCGCGGCCGCCGGTAAACGCCATCGCCTTCGCGACAACGTCGTCATCCCTGTAGTTGACGACGAGATCGGCGCCCGCAAGTCGCGCCTGCTCGCCTTTCATTGCCGAACTAACGGTCGCGATCACCTGCGCGCCGCCCCATTTGGCGAGCTGCACGGCATAGTGACCAACCGCGCCGGCGCCGCCGGTGACAAGCACGGTCTTGCCGACGATCGGCCCGTCCGCAAACAGCGAGCACCACGCTGTCATCGCGGGGATGCCGAGCGTTGCGCCTTCCGCGAAGGAGAGATTGTCCGGCAGCGGTGTCACCAACTGCTCCGCGAGCGCGATATATTCCGCCGCAGTGCCGAAGGCGCGACCGTTGCGCTGGCCGTTGAACAGCCAGACGCGGTCGCCGATCTTGAACCGCGTCACGCCGTCGCCGATCTGATCGACGAAGCCGGCACCGTCGCTGTTCGGAATCACGCGTGGATACTCCATCGCGCGGTAGCTGCCGCCGCGCCGGCCGACATCAGCCGGGTTCACGCCGGAGGCTTCCAGGCGAATGCGAACTTCGCCGGATCTAGCGACCGGCGTCGCCATCTCACCATAGGTGAGAACGCCGACAGCCGGTCCCGTTTGCTCGTACCAGACGGCTCTCACAGCGTGCCGGGGAAGGCGCCGCCGTCGAGCAGGATGTTCTGGCCGGTGATGAAGCCGGCCTTGGCGCCGCACAGGAAGGCGCAGGCATAGCCGAACTCGTCGGGATCGCCGAAACGGCCGGCGGGGTTGAGCTTGGCGCGCTCAGCCAGGATCTGGTCCGGCGTAACGCCGCGCTTGTCGGCTTCACCCTTCGCGGTGCTGCGCAGGCGGTCGGTCTCGAACGGGCCGGGCAAGAGGCCGTTGATGGTGACGTTGTTGATCACGGTCTTGCGCGATAGGCCGGCGATGAAGCCGGTGAGGCCGGCGCGCGCGCCATTGGAGAGGCCGAGAATGTCGATCGGCGCCTTCACCGCGGCCGAGGTGATGTTGACGATGCGGCCGAATTTACGCGCCATCATGCCGTCGACCGTCGACTTGATCAGCTCGTTCGGCGTCAGCATGTTGGCGTCGATCGCCTTGATCCAGTCGTCGCGGGTCCAGTTGCGGAAATCGCCGGGCGGCGGGCCGCCCGCATTGTTGATGAGAATGTCGGGCTCTGGGCAGGCCTTCAGCACGGCCTCGCGGCCGGCGGGCGTGGTGATGTCGCCGACGATCTCGGTGACCTTCACGTTCGGATAGGCCTTGCGGATTTCGTCGGCCGTCTTTTTCAGCGCTTCGGCGCCGCGCGCGGTCAGCGTGACGTCGACGCCGGCTTCGGCCAGCGAGAAGGCGCAAGCGCGCCCCAGGCCCTTGCTGGATGCGCAGACGATGGCGCGGCGACCTTTGATCCCAAGATCCACAGTTTCACTCCCGAAAATAGCAGGCTGGTTTTGAACGGGCGGCACTCTAGCCAACCTGGACCGCCCTGATAAGGGAGGTGCCCGCGTCAAAATGCATGGCGCGGGCTGCGGCGATGCAAACGGGCATGATCCGGACCCGAAGGGCGCGTTAGCGAAAAGTGTGTAGCGCTTTTCCGAACAGATCATGTCCAAACAAAAAGCGCGCGTTAGATGCGCCGCTCCTGCTTGAGGCGGTCGATCGCCGCGGCGGCCTCGGGCGGCAGCGACTTGAAGCCCATCTGCCCGACCAGCGAGAACAGTGGCCGCAGATGCGAGCCGACGAGGAAGGGCGGCTGACGGTTGGCCGGCACGATCTGGTCGAACACCAGCACCAGCGTGGTGGCCACGAGCCCGACCCTGATCGCGCCAAGCGCAGCACCGCCGAGCCGGTCGCCGATCCCGGCATCGCGGATCGTATCGCTCAGCACGAAGCGGCCGATATATCCCAGCAGCATGCCGACGACGATGAAAATGCCGAAGAACCAGATCCAGTTCTGAAACTGCGGCGCGTTCGGATTGCCGGCGACCTGCGGCACGATCAGCGGCATCAGCGCGACGGCGATGGGTGCGGCGAGGAGATAGGCGAGGATGGTCATGGCGCTGCCAAGCAGGCCAGTCCGGAATCCAAAGCCGATCGCGATTGCGAGCGCGGCATAGACGGCGAGATCGAAACTATTCATGAGCAAAACCCTGCCAATGGAACGAATGAACGGCGAACCGGTCATTCGGTTTCAGATCGCTAAAATCGTCTGTTCTTTTCTTGGCTCCGGGGGCTCGGATAGTGCGTCCGTCAGATTATTGGACGTCTCTGTAAAGAAATCCTCTCCTCGCAAGCGAGGAGAGGGAGACCATTTATCGCGCCTCCGCCTTGATCATATCAGCAGCCTTCTCCCCGATCATGATGGTCGGCGCATTGGTGTTGCCGCCGATCAGCGTCGGCATGATCGAGGCATCGACAATGCGCAGGCCCTCTACGCCATGCACCTTCAGCTTCGGATCGACCACGGCCATCGCATCGGTGCCCATCTTGCAGGTGCCGATGGGGTGATAGACAGTGTCGACGCGATTGCGCAGGATGTTGCGGATGTCGTCGTCGGTTTTCACGCCTGACGTGAACATGTCCTTCTTCTGCAGCGCCCGCAAAGCGGGTGTCTCCATCAGCCGTCGCGTGGTCTTGAAGCCCGCGACCATCGATTCGAGATCCTCGTCCTCGCCTAAGAAGTTCGGATCGATCATGGGAGCGGCGAGCGGATCGGCGCTCTTTAGCCAGACGCTGCCGCGGCTCTTCGGCCTGAGCAGGCAGACGTGGCAGGAGAAGCCCGCCTCTTTATGCTTCTTGCGGCCGTGATCATCGAGCATCGCGATGACGAAGTGCAGCTGAATGTCGGGAACGTCAAGGTCGGGACGGGTTTTCAGGAAGCCGCCGCACTCGGCGAAATTGGTGGTCATCAGGCCGCGCCGCTCCTTGCGATAGCGCTGGATGGCGCGGAGCAGGGACGGCACCCGGCCGAGTGAGGCGTGCACGAAGTGCGGATAGTCGGAGGCGTAGACGAACACGAAATCCGGATGGTCCTGCAGGTTGCGGCCGACGCCGGGCAGATGATGCGTGACGCTGATGCCATGCTTGCCGAGCGCATCACCATCACCGACGCCCGACAGCATCAGCAATTGCGGTGACTGGAAGGCGCCGCCCGCGAGGATCACCTCGCGGCGCGCGCGCAGCTGCTTCTTCTGCTTGCCCTGCAGATATTCGATGCCGACCGCGCGCCCGCCTTCGAACAGGATTTTTGTCGCGTGCGCTCCCGTCTCAACGCGCAGATTGGTGCGCTTGTCGATGTGCGGATTCACATAGGCGCGCGCAGCGCTCCAGCGCTCGCCTTTGTGTTGCGTCACCTGGTAGCTGCCGAGCCCTTCGTGGTCCGCTTCATTAAAGTCCTCGCGAACGCGGAACTGCGCCTCGCGCGCGGCCTGGTGGAAGACATCGTGGATCGGATTGTCCGAGCGCAGTCTATTGACGTGCAGCGGGCCGCCCTTGCCGTGATATTCGCCGTCGAAATCGCTGTTGTTCTCGGACCGCTTGAAATAGGGCAGCACGTCCGCATACGACCAGCCGACATTGCCGAGCGAGGCCCAATGGTCGTAGTCCCATTTGTGGCCACGGATGTAGACCATGGCGTTGATCGCCGAGGAGCCGCCGAGGCCCTTGCCGCGCGGCTGATAGCCGATACGCCCGTTCAATCCCTTCTGCGGCACCGTGTCGAAGGCCCAGTTGGCCGTTGCGTATGGCAGAGCGAGCCCGAACGGCGTGGTGATCCGCCAGCTGTCGTTCTTGCCGCCGGCGTCGAGCAGCGCCACGGATGTCGCCGGATCCTCCGACAGCCGACCTGCGACGGCGCAGCCACCGGAGCCCGCGCCCACCACGATGAAATCGAATGTGTCAGTCACTGATATTCCCCCCCTGAGAGTCTTCTTGTTGCTCGTCAGGCGTTTCGCCTCTGTTTTGTTGCCGCAAGCTGGCGGTTTGTGGAACTTCTGGCAAGTGTGTGGCAAATCGGCCGGATTCCGGGTCCACAGGCTGTCACAAAGTCGAAAAAAACGTGAGCTCAGCCCTTTCCAAAGGCAGTCCGGGTTGGTACATACCCCCCGCACCCGAGGGCTTTGCCCGGGGTTGCCTTCCAAGGAAGCCTTCGGGACGGGAGAAGCAAGCCACGCGCACAGCGTCGGCCCTCAATCCACCGTCCCCGGCATTTTAACGAAGGCGCGCAATGGTTTAACGCGGGGTGGAGCAGCCCGGTAGCTCGTCAGGCTCATAACCTGAAGGTCATAGGTTCAAATCCTATCCCCGCAACCAAATTCGGAATGACCGGTTCCGATACGAAAATGGCCCGCTTCAAGCGGGCCATTTTTGTTTTGGAGGTGGTATCGCCGAGCTACCGCGCCACAGCCTGCCAGGCGAGCAGTCGCTGCTCCACAAGCGACACCGCGATCGACGTCAGATATCCGGTTGCGCCGAGCAGGATGACGCCGGCGAAGAGGTCGGCGGATCGGAATGCGCGGGCCGATAGCAGGACCCACTGACCGAGGCCGTCGAGGCCGGCCAGGATCTCGCAGACCACCGAAAGGATCAGCGCAACCGTCAGGCTGAGCCGCATGCCGGCAAGGATGTCGGGCAATGCCGAGGGCAGGGCGATCTTGGCGATGACAGATGCGCGCGACATTTGCAGCGAGCGGGCGACCTCATAGAGCCGCGGCTCGACTGCGGCAAAGCCGTGAATGGTCGCGAGCATGATCGGCCAGATCGCGCCGAAGGCGATGACGAATAGCGCCATGCCGCGCGTCAGCCCAAGCATCGCGATCGCGACCGGGATGATTGCCGACACCGGCAGCGGCCGCAGGAATTCCAGCGACGGCGCGATATAGGCGCGCATCACCTTCGACGATCCGATCAGCGCGCCGAGCGCGATGCCGGCAATCGAGGCGGCAAGCCAGCCATAGGCCATGTGCTCGAGCGTGCCGATCAGCTTGGCCGCGAGATCGCCGCTCGAAAAGCCGCGCACCAACGCGGCCCAGGCCTTGTCAGGGCCGGGCAGGAACACCGGCGAGACCAGCTTCAGATTGGCGATGAGCTGCCACGCCGCGATGAAGCCGGCCGCGACCAGGATGCTTGCGACACGCCAGAGGATCGCCGCGCGGTTCATGCATTATCTCCGGCGAGCGCGGCGCGGCCGAACAGGCGGCGCTGGGCCGCAATCAACAGGATGTTCAGCGCGAAGCCGATCACGCCGATCCACAGGAGATAAGCCAGCATCAAATCGGCGCGCAGCGCCTGCTGCGCCAGCATGATGCCGGCGCCGAGGCCGATCGGATTGATGGCGATCTCGACGGTGACGGCGACGATCAGGGCGATGCCGGCCGAGAGGCGGAAGGCGACGAAGATGCGCGGCAGCGCGGCCGGGATCACGATTTTCGCGATCCGCTGCGTCGCGCTCAGCCGCAGCGCCCGCGACACCTCCATCAAGCGCGGCTCGATGCTGCGCACCGCGCTGCGCGTCATGATCAGCATCGGCCAGACGCAGGCGAACGCCACGATCACGATCTCCATCCGGTAGCCGAAGCCGAGCGCGATCAGCGCAATCGGCAGCAGCGCGATCGAGGGAATCGGGCGGATCGCCTCGACCGTCACCTCCATCAGCCGGTCGAGCGGACGCGAGATGCCGAAGGCGATGCCGAGCGCAAGGCCGATGGCGCTGCCGATCGCCAATCCTGCAAACGCGGCAAATAGCGTGTCGCGGGTCGCGACCGGAATTGAGAGATCGGCAAGCGCTGCGGCCAGCGCTGCGAGGATCGCGCTCGGCGGTGCCAGGCTATCGCTCTGCAGATGGGTGAGGCGCGCCCAGAGTTCGAATGCCAGCATAAGCGCCAGCGGCAACAGCAAGGGCTTGGCGCGATCGAGGCTCAATGTTCGGTCGCCTTGATGAAGTCGAACAATTGCCGGCGCAGCCGCAGGAACTCGGGATGTTCGCGGGTGGCGAGCTGGTCGCGCGGGCGCGGCAGATCGACATCGAGCTCGATCCCGATCCGGCCCGGATGCGGCAACAGGCCGATGACGCGGTCGCCGAGATAGATGGCTTCGTCGAGATCGTGGGTCACGAAGATCACGGTCGTCTGGCTTGCTCGCGTCAGCGACAGCACCTCGTCCTGCAGGCCCTGGCGCGTCATCGCGTCCAGCGCGCCGAACGGCTCGTCCATCAGCAGCGTCGTCGGTTCCTGCGCAAGGCAGCGCGCGATCTGCAGGCGCTGCTGCATGCCGCCGGACATCTCGGTCGGATATTTGTCGGCATGGCCAGGCAAGCCGACCTTGCGCAACAGCGCCTCGATGCGCCCGCCGCGCTCGCGTGCGGGCACTCGGGATGCTTCCAGCGCCAACGAGATGTTTCCGGCCGCGGTTCGCCACGGCAACAGCGCCTTGCCGTAATCCTGGAATACGATCGCGACTTCGCGGCGCGGCTCGGTGATCTCTTCGCCGTCGAAGGTCACGGCGCCGCTGGTGGGGCGATAGAGGCCCGCGGCGAGCCGCAGCGCCGTGGTCTTGCCGCAGCCAGAGGCGCCGACGATGCAGAGGAATTCGCCCGGCCGCACCTCCAGGTCGAGATTTTCGATGATGGTCTTGCCGCCGAGCCGCAATGTCGCGGCGTTGAACGCGATCAGCGTCTTTTGCGTCCGCGCGGCGCGCGCCTCATCGAGCCTGGCAACGACACTCATGATTGCTCCCGGCTGGCCGGCGGATAGACGATATCGATGGTCGAGTGCAGATGCGCCGCCAGCATCTTTTGCGCGGCACCCAGGTCGCGCGCGAGCACGTGGTCGGCGAGCATCTGGTGGCTGCGGATGAATCCTTCACCGCTGTCGATGGCCCCCATCATCACGCGGCGATAGCGGTAGGCCTGGTCGTAGAGGTCGGAATGGGCGGCCAGCATGCGCTGTGAGCCGCAGGCCGCGAGCAGCGCCGTGTGAAAGCCCTTATGGAGCCGGTCGAAATCGGCAGCACCCTCGCGGAATTCATTGCCGGTGCGCTCGATATGCCGGCGCATCTGATGCAGCGCGCTGATGATGCCGGCCTCCCAGGCGACGTCGCCGTGGAGGATCGCGAGCCTGACCGCCTCGATCTCGACCGCCGTCCGCATGCAGGTGATATCGGCGAGATCTTCGCGGCTGACCTCGGCAACGCGAAAACCGCGCTGGCCGATGCCGACGATCAGGCCGCGCGACATCAGCCGCGACAGGCCTTCGCGCAAGGGCGTGGCGCCGATGTCGTAGCGCTGCACGAGATCGACGATGCCGAGCCGCGATCCCGGCGCGAGATTTCCGGCCAGGATGTCCTGCTCGATGAGATTTGCAGCGCGCTCGCTCAAGGTCCCGGCCTCAGCCGGCGGGCGTTCGAGAGTGCGCTCGGGAGCAGGCATCGTCCTTATCCTCAGTTCAGCACGAGTTTCGATGTGTCGAGCTTCGATTGCAGCATCTTCTGCGACGACATCACGTCGATCCACCAGGTCAGGTTTTCCGGCTTGAGGTTCGGCTCGGATTGGTTCGGCGGCGTCGCCTTGACGAGCTCGAGCGGCTGCTTGGTGAACTTGGCGATCGACGCGGAGGCCTTCTCGCGATCGCTGTTGACGATTGGCGCTGCCTCCGCGATGGCCTCGCGGAATTTCTTCACGGCCGCCGCATTCTTCTCCGCCCAGTCGCGCGACGCCGCATAGAAGATGATCGGATCGGTGCGGCCGAGTTCGGCGCCATAGCGCGCACCGACCGAGCCGAGCCCCGCATTGGTCATGCGTGTGACGAACGGCTCGGCAGTGAGCACCGCATCGACACCGCCCGACTTGATGATGTCGGCCATGGTCGGGAAGGTGACCTCGACGAAATTGACGCTCTTGGGATCGACGCCTTTCTCCACCAGCCATTTCACGAACAAAACATGGAGAAACGCGTTCAGGCCGGGCGCGCCGACCTTCTTGCCGACGAAATCCTTCGGCTCCTTGATCGTGAGGCCGTTGCGGACGAAGGCGGCGATCGCGGTGTTCGAGGTCGTGTTCATGACCGAGGCGCCGGCGATCGCGACGAGATCGAGGCCACCGTCGACCGCCTGGAGGAAGACGGTGGAGGTCGGGCCGCCGACCTGAATCGAGTTCGACAGGATCGCCGCCGGGATGTTGGAGTTGATCGCGATCGGCGTCATCTCGACGTCCAGCCCGTGCTTTTTGAAGATGCCTTCGTCGACCGCGACCATCGCCGAGGCGCAGTCGGAGGTCGCGGTGCAGCCGATCTGGATCTTGGCTTGCGCCAGCACTGGTGCCGTCATCGCAACAGACATCCCGAGCACGAGACCCGCCAATATCGCCGCTACCTGCGTCTGCCTCACCGCACGCTCTCCCGATTTGTATTTTTCTGTCTTGTTTATCGATATTTTATCTGATCATATATTCGAAACGATAGCAAGGGGTGCCCAAGATGAAGCTCGCAACATTCAGGTCGGCCGGTCAGGAGAAGATCGGCGCCGTCCATACCAATGATAGTCAGGTGTTCGACCTCGCCGCCGCCGCTGCGCGGGACGGCCAGGCCGAACCGGCCTTCGGTTCGATGCTGGCGTTGATCGACGCCGGGCCGCACGCGCTGGATCGGGCGCGCGCCCTGCTCGACAAGCACGGCAAGGACGCGACGCTGTCGGCAGCGGTCAGCGCCGTCGACATTCTTGCGCCGGTGCCGGAGCCTCGGCAGATGCGCGACGGCATGTCGTTTCCGCTGCACATTCTGCAAGCGCCGCGCGGGCAGCAGAAGCTCGCCGCGCGTGCCAAGGGCGACATGGCGGAGTTGGCGCGCATCGATGCCGAGCCGCTGGGTGAATTGCCCGAAGTCTATCGCAAGCAGCCGATCTTCTACATCACCAACCGCTTCAGCGTTCGCGGCACCAACACGACGGTGAAATGGCCGCGCTACAGCAAGGTCATGGATTACGAGCTCGAGTTCGGCATCATCACCAGGAACAAGGGCGCGAACATTTCGGCTGCGAAGGCTGGGGATCACATCTTCGGCTACACCATCTTCAACGATTTCTCCGCGCGCGACGCGCAACGCATCGAGATGGAGGGGCGGCTCGGCCCGGCCAAGGGCAAGAGTTTTGACGGCGGCAACGTGATGGGTCCCTGGATCGTGACGCCGGACGAGATCGGCGACCCCTACAAGTTGAAGATGGAAGCTCGCGTCAACGGCGAGGTCCGCTCGAAAGGCGTGAGCGATGGCATGCTGTTTTCCTTCGAGGAGATCATCGCCCACGTCACCCAGGACGAGACGCTGATGCCCGGCGAATTCATCGGCTCCGGCACGGTCGGTAACGGTTGCGGCCTCGAGCTTGGATGGTATCTCGAGCATGGCGATGCGATCGAGCTCGAGGTCGAGAAGATCGGCATCTTGAAGAACAAGGTCGAGCGGCAAGACGTCTGAAGAGATGTGTGAGCGCCGTCAACGAAAACAATCAACGAGGAAGCGCCATGACCAAGCTGATCGACATCTCCGTCCCCTTGCAAAACGACGTGCCCGCCGACCCGCCCGGCAATCATCCGACGATCCAGTACATCAATCACCAGCAGGGCCTGCCGCGCATGCTGCAGTTCTTCGACGGGTTGAAGGCTGAGGATCTGCCGGACGGGCAGGGTTGGGCGGTGGAACAGGTTACCCTCTCGACCCACAACGGCACGCATCTCGACGCGCCCTGGCATTTTCATCCAACCATGAATCGCGGCGAGCGCTCATGGACCATCGACGAGGTGCCGCTGGAATGGTGCTTCCAGCCCGGCGTGAAGCTCGACTTCCGCCATTTGCCGGACGGCTATGTCGCAACCGCCAAGGACGTCGAGACTGAGCTCAAGCGCATCGGCCATGAGCTGAAGCCGCTCGAGATCGTCGTCGTCAACACCAGCGCCGGCGCCAAATATGGCCGTCAGGACTACGTCACCTCGGGCTGCGGTATGGGCTATGAAGCAACCATGTATTTGCTCGAGCGTGGCGTACGCCTGACCGGCATCGACGGCTGGAGCTGGGACGCGCCGTTCGTTCACACCGCGAAAAAATACGCCGAGACGAAAGATGCCAGCCTGATCTGGGAAGGCCACAAGGCCGGCCGCCATATCGGCTATTGCCATCTCGAGAAGCTGCACAATCTCGAACAGCTGCCGTCGACCGGCTTCAAGGTGTCATGCTTCCCGGTGAAGATCGAACGCGCCTCGGCGGGATGGACGCGCGCGGTCGCGATTTTGGAGGGATAACGGCGCGCTCGGTCAGGCGCGTCTATTTCGACTCTGTCGGTTTCTTCGCAGGTGTCTTCGCGGGTGGAGTCGGTGGCGGCGCGGGCGCGACCGGGGCGGATTGCGCGATGTTGACGGCGAGGCCGAACAGCCGCCATTGCCCGTCGACCGGGGCAAACAGCAGTTCGAAATTCACCTGCGACGGGACTGACGGAAAGAAGCCCGCCATTCGCATCATGCCGTTCGACAGGATCTCGGGTAACACGGAGAGCTGGGGGTCGATGACGGCAACACCCGACAGGTCCAGCTTCTCGTTGCGCTGTGTGGCGAAGATTTCCGACAGGCGCGCCGCGGTGTTTCCGGTCTGGAAGCCGGGGGCGCCGAGGTCGCGCAGCACTGTGTAATTGCCGGTTTTGTTGGCCTGATCGAGCGCCAGTAGCGACGAGCGGATCAGCATCAGCACGCCATTGCGATCGATGTTGGCGGGTTTTGCGTTCGGCGTCGGCTGCGGCGGCTGTCCCTGCGCGAGCCCAATCGCGCAGCTCGCGATGACGATCAGCAGCGCGGCCCCGAGGCGCCGCGCGACATTCGAGAAGCTGCGGCTCACCACTGGAGCGAAACGGCTCCGCGGCCACCCGCGACGCTGCGTTCGATGCCTATACCGCCGCCGACATTGCCGACGACGGCGTAGCTCTTGCCGTCATACAGCAGTGCGGTCGCACCGAGGGCAAACGCGTTAGCGCCCTGAAAATTGCCGTAGCCGCCGGAGACGGCGAACTTGCGCCCGGGCAGCAGCGCAGGCATCGATCCGGCGGCGAGGGCGATGGCAGTGCCAGTTCGCGCTTCCATCCTGTTGTCCATGACCTGCGACGACAGCGAGTCGATCTGGCTCTGGAAGTTGGCCGGGCTAAAGCTCGTCGCTGCGAGGTTACCGGCGGCGTCAGTGGTCACGAACGAGGTCGCGCCGGTCTGCGCGGCGGTGCTTGCCGCCGACGTGATGCCCGCCATTTTGTAGGTGTTAGCGGCGGTTCCGACCGCAATCTGGTTGACGGCGGTCGCCGTCGCACCATTGCCGATCGCGGTCGAATTGGCGAATGCAGCGGTCGCGCCCGAGCCGAGCGCGGTGCTGTTCGCGCCGCTTGCGACAGTGCTGCCGCCGATCGCAATGCTCAGATTCCCGGACGACCTGGCTGCATTGGCGCCGACGCCGTCGCCGCCGCCGATTGCGATGCTGTAATTGCCGGTTGATTGGACCTGATTGCCGGTGTTGGGATCAGCGCCCGCGCCGATCGCCGTGCTGTAAAGGCCCGCGGCGCCGGGAAGCGCATTGGCGTTGGCGCCGATGCTGGTGACGCCCGCGGACGGCGTGGCCGCGCCGCCAAAGCTGCCGATGGTCGTCGTATTGGCGCCAAGCGCGAACGCGCCAAAGCCCATGGATGTCGCGCCGCCCGAGGTGCCGGCCGCCGCGCCCTGGGCCACGGACGAGATGCCGCAGACGACGTCATGTTGGTTTGCCGCAGATGATCCCGAGCCGGATATCGGTATCGAGCCCGTCGCACTGCCGCCGCAGACAAACTGCGCGAGGGCAGGGCTCGGAGGGACTGATGCCCAGAGCGATCCCATCAGGGCCGCAACGCCGGCAACTTTTCCCAGGTGAAATCGGCTCATCGAAAATGACTTGTCGCCCATGGTGCCCCCAGAGAATTGCTCTGTAGCTCTGAACACCATCATTCATAGTTGGAGGTATTTGGAAATGATCGGAAACGCTTCTGTGATAACGAGTTTTTAACCGTGTCCCCGGCGCCACAGTTTGGCCTCTTCTCAACTAGCGCACCGATCAAAGTCTTCCGGAAGCGCCTTGGCTATCCGACGACCGACCCACCGCACAGCCAAATGAAATCAACGACCTGTGAGGAACGTGACGCCAGGTCACAGTACAGGCGAGTCGGGCTCTCGCTGTTCCGTTCGGTAGCGATGGTCTATCAAGACGACAGACCATTCGGTTGTTTGGGGAAAGCATGTTTCTGTTGATCCGGTCGGTCTGTCTTGGAGCGCTGGCAGCCATCTGTCTCGGCCAGGCCGCGGCGTCCGCGCAGCAGCCGCGTCTCGTTGAAACACGGGAGTCGCTCTACAACACCATTTATGTCTCGGAGAAGCTGCCCTATGTCGTCCTGAGCTTCGGGCACAACAAGCAGATCTACCCCGAGAGCGTCTTCAATACGACCGACGACCGCGAACTGCTGGTGTCCTATACGCAGCTCATGACCGCGGGAGTGATGTACGCGAAGGAGACGCGCTCGATCCTTGAAATTGGATCCGGCGGCGGTCGCACCGCATGGTACTTGCACCGCTTCCTGCCCGACGCCCGCGTCACCACGGTCGAGCTCGACCCGGCCGTGGCGGAGCTCTCGCGCAAATATTTCGGCATCAAGGACGAGCCGAATTTTGCCCTCGAGGTCGGCGACGGCCGCCTGTTCCTGTCGCAGTCGAAGGACAAATACGACGTCATCATGCTCGATGCCTATCGCGGTCCCTTCGTGCCGTTCCATCTCCTGACGAAGGAGTTCTATCAGATCGTGAGGGATCACCTGACCGATGGTGGCGTCATGGTGCAAAACGTGGAGACGACGACCATGCTGTTCGATTCCGCCATAAAGACCATCGGCGCGGTGTTTCCACAGATCGATACCTACAAGTCGGACGAAAATGTCGTCACCGTCGCCTACAACGGTCCTGCCCGAAAGGTCGAAAACCTCGCCTCCGTTGCTGGCGAGCGCGACAAGACCTACGGCTTGCGTTACCCGCTCGCCGCAATGTTGCCCGAACGCAAGCGCGTCGATCTCTCCGATGCGCAGACGATCGACGCCAAGGCACAGGTGCTGACCGATGATTTCGCGCCTGTCGAAGCCTTGAAGGGTATCGAGCGGCACAACAGGAAGCTGCCTTGACGGCATCGCGTCCGCTCGCGGCGGCCATCTATCTCATCGCCTTCGTGTCCGGTGGCGTCCTCATGGGATTCGAGATGCTGGGCAGCCGTTATCTGTTTCCCTATTTCGGTGGCGGCATTGGCACCTGGGCCAGCCTGATCTCGACCGTGCTCTGTGCGCTTGCGATCGGCTATTTCGTCGGCAGCGCCATCATTGCCCGGCATCCGTCGCAGCGCGCCATCGCTGCGGCCATGCTGGTCGCGGCTTGCTGGCTCGCGCTGGCGCCGGCGACGGCCGACGCCGTCATGCAGGCTATTCTGGATCGTATCGGTACTGGCCCGGCCGCAACGCTGTCAGCCTCGACTATCCTGCTGCTGGTGCCGCTGTCGCTGCTCGGCATGTTCTCGCCGATCGCCGTCAGCCTGCTGACCCGGTCGGCCGGTGAGGCTGGCCGCGTGGCCGGGCTGGTCTACGGCGTCTCAACCATCGGAAATGTCGGAGGCACCTTGCTGACGACGTTCGTTTTGATTCCGTCCATCGGCTCGCGTAGCATCACCTACATTTTCGCGGCGACGCTGGCGACATGCGCCGTGCTGCTTCTCGCTATACCTGCACGGCGGTCAACCGAGGCTTGAACGATGCCGCACCTCGCCCGATCCTGGCTTTTCTTCGCAGGCGCGCTCCTTCTCCTGTCATCCGGCCCGCTTCGTGCCGAGACCGCGATCGGTCAGTTGCCGGCGGATCAAATCAACGTCGATCCGGTCAAGGTCGAGTCCTGGGATGGCAAGCGTGCGCTCGCCATCATCGTGGACCTGCTTCGCTTTACCCCGCGTGCGATGGAAACACCCGGGCATCAGCAAGCCATCGACTACATCGTGGCTGAGCTGAAGAAGACCAGGTTTGACACCATCAAGACCCAGCAATGGACCGCGCACGAGGCCGGCCGCAGCATGGCGATGACCAACATCATTGCTCGCTTCAACCCGTCCAATCCGCGCCGCGTGATCGTCGCCACGCATTACGACAGCATCATCAAGGCGTATCGCGACAGCAAATCACCGGACGCGCCGATGCCGGGGGCGAACAATTCCGCATCCGGTGTGGCTGTGCTTCTTGAGACGGCGCGCGTGCTGTCCGAAATGCCTGGCGAGCCGCCGGTGGGGATCGACATGGTCTTTTTCGACGGCGAGGAGGGCCCGATCTCGATGGGCGCAGGAGACCCGAACTTCCACTCGATCGGCTCGCCCTATTTCGTCGAGCATCTCACCGAGTTCTATCCGAAGGCCAGGCCGGAAAAGATGATCGACTTCGACATGGTCTGCGACCGGGATCTGCACCTGAAAGCCGAGCAGTCCGGGCTCCACTCGGCACTGGCGGAGGTGCGGAAATTTTGGGAGACGGGTATCGCGATCGCGCCTGGTGTGTTCGAGACAAGGACTGCGCCCTATGCGATCGAGGACGACCACACCGCATTCCAACTCGCGGGCATTCCAAGCTTTGTCGTCATCGATTTCGAATACGAGCCGTTCTTCAATACCACCGAGGACACGCCCGACAAATGCTCGGTGCATAGCCTGGAAGCGGTGGGGCGTACGTTGGTGAAGTATCTCTATTTGCCTTGAGCGAGGGCTTCAAAGGAAGCTTTTGGGACGGGAGAAGCAAGCGACGCGAACCGGGTGAGGGCTTTTCCTCTGGGGGATTGTCCCGTTGTAGATATACCCTCTCCCCTAACCCTCCCCCGCAAGCGCATTGGCTCTCTCGGAGGTCGCAGCGATAGTTATAGTATAGCCGCCGTCGTGCTTTCGCCGTGTACATTCCATGAAGTGAGCTATCCGATGACCGAGGTCGAGCTTGTCAACGTATTCACTCACATGGGACGGGGCGGCAATCCCTGTCCAATTGTCGTCGATGCATCCAACCTTCCGGCAGAGGCGATGCAGTCGGTGGCTCAGCGGTTTGGGCATGAGTCGGGCTTCGTTCTGCCGTCACCGGGGCTCGATTCAGACTACGTCTTCCGGTTCTGGGTTCCGCGACACGAGATGGAGATGTGTGGTCACGCGACAATCGGCGCGCTCTGGGTTCTCGCGACCAAAGGGCGCCTGGCCAGTGAACAGGTCCGCATCGAGACGCGCAGTGGATCGGTGACGGGCTATGTCGATCGTGCGGGCTCGGGTGACCCGTCCGTCGAGATCAGTCAGCCTGTCGGCAAGGTCGTCGATCTCTCGCGTGCCGATGAGGAAGACGTTCTGTCAACGCTCAAGCTGTCGCGCCGCGACCTGCTCGACCTACCCATTCAGAACGCGGTCACGTCACGCGTGAAGACGCTGATCCCGATGAAGGGAATCCGTGAACTCAATGCGCTGGTGCCGGATCCGTCGCCCATCGAGGCGTGCTGTGGCAGGATCGGATCGACCGGCCTTTACCCCTACGCCGTCGACCATCAAGGCGAACGGCGTTTCGAGACGCGGCAGTTTCCGAAATCGTCGGGCTATCCGGAAGATGCGGCCACCGGCATTGCCGCTGCTGCGCTCGCGTTCGGACTGCTCAAGAATGAACTCGTCGAGCGCAATAGCAAGCGGATCACCATCATGCAGGGCCGCGCGATGAGCGCGTTGTCAGAGATCCAGGTGCGCCTCGGCTTCGCTGATAGCCGACCTGTCGGGTGCCTGCTAGGAGGCTCCGTTACGCGGGGCGAACAGCACGTCTTGTAGCTTCGGCCGCGCGCGCAGAGACGGTGCCTAGAACCTTTGCCTTCAAGGCGCGAGGCGACCGCTGTCAGCTTCCCGCACCATGGCATGTATCCGTCTCTAGCTAAGATCGTGCAAATCCTTCCCAAGCGGCGGCTTCAGAGAAAATCCCGTGAACTTCACCGACAATCCCTCTCGCTCGGGCGTGCAGGCCATCGGCCCGACGAGATAGGATTGCGCTTTGGGGAAAGGCGCCAATCGGGCCAGCGGCCAGATTTTGCCGTCAGCCGATGCCTGCAATCGGAGGACGCCACCTTCGACGGTAACGCGCATCCGGAAATCGCTTGCATCGTGCTCATACGGTGCTGTTGCCCAATCCGATTGCCCCGAGGTCAACACGCTCGACAGCATGGCGCGTCCGTCCGAGAACTCGATTCCGGCTTTGATCCAGTGCTCCGCGTCGACGCGCACCATGATGCCAGCTTGATCGTAGAGCGCTTGGAAATTTGCCTGGACGCGCAATTCGGCGGTGAACGCCGCCGCAGTCCGAAAGCCCAGAAAGTGGCCGCTGTCGCGGCAGAAGCCATAGTGCGTCTTTTGCCAGAAATCGGTGGCCGTGTCGGTGACGAGCTCGAGGCTGTCGTCCTGCGCAGTCCACCGTTTCGGTTCATTCAGCCAGACACCATCCTGCCGGGCGAAGACGGCAACGTTCATGTCAAACCTCGCGGCAAATGGCTGATCGTACTAAGCGTCGATCTGGCGCAGTAAAAGAGCAGCGAACGGCGAGCCAGGTGCGCGATTTGACGCATCTGGCTCTCGGGGATGAATGCGTTCAATCAGGAAAGCTCAAGATCATTTTCAACAGCTTCGGGAACCGCGCATTGATGTCCTCTTCGCGCAGGACATTGCGGTGCTGGACGCCTTGCTTTGACGTCCGGATCAGGCCGGCCTCCCGCAGAATCCGAAAATGGTTCGACAGGGTCGATTTCGCCATGTCGGGGCAGGGCGCCGCCTCGGTGCACGACATGCAGTCGTTCTGCGCGGCCAGGCTCTTGACGATACGCAGCCGCATGGGATCCGCGAGCGCTCCAAGCACCCCGGCCAGCGTAATCTCGTCCCGCGACGGGTGAACGAACTGCACCATGCCCAAAATATAGCATGCCCCTTGAACTCATTCAATAGTTCACTAGTATTGAACTATTGAATATCGGCATTCCGCCGAACAGTGGAAGACATGCGATGACCAAGAGACTCGAAGGTAAAGTTGCGCTGGTGACCGGCGCATCCAAAGGGATTGGTGCCGAAATCTCCGCCCGGCTTGCGGCTGAGGGCGCGGCGGTTGCCGTCAATTACAGCTCCAGCAAGCAAGCCGCCGACCGCGTGGTCGCCGCCATCGTCGCCAAGGGCGGCAAAGCCGTTGCGGTCCATGGCAATTTGGCCGATGCCAAGGACGTCAAGAGCGTCGTCGCGGAGACCGTGAAGGCGTTCGGTGCGATCGACATTCTCGTCAACAACGCGGGCGTCTACGAGTTCGCCCCGCTCGAAGCCATCACGCCCGAGCACTTCCACAAGCATTTCGACCTCAATGTGCTCGGCCTGCTGTTGGTCTCGGGTGAGGCGGCGAAGCACTTCAACGGGAAGGGCGGAAGCATCATCAATATCAGCTCCGGCGTATCGACCATCGCCCCGGCGAACACCGCCGTTTACACCGCGACCAAAGCCTCGGTGGATGCCATCTCCGCGGTGCTGGCGAAGGAGCTCGCGCCGCGCAAGATCCGCGTCAACGCCGTCAATCCGGGCATGATCGCCACCGAAGGCGTCGTGTCGGCCGGCCTGCACGAGGGCGACATGCGCAACTGGATCGAATCCGCCACCCCGCTTGGCCGCATCGGCAATGTCGAGGAGATCGCCGCCGCGGTGGCCTTCTTCGCTTCGGACGACGCGTCCTACGTCACCGGCGAGACACTTCACGTGACCGGCGGCCTTCGCTGACGAGGCCGACGTCGCCGACGGCGAGGTCTGGGCATCACAGCTTGGATGAGAAATGGCCCGCATCATGCGGGCCATTTTTGTCCGGCCCTCGACCTCCTCATGTTCGAAGACATGGATCGGCTGCCGTGCGCCGAGGGCGCTGAGCTCGCGTGGGATGGGATCCGCGCCCGCCGGCGCCTTGCCCGCTGGGACGCACGAGTTTCGCAGGCGGCGCAAGAGCTGAGCTACTGTGCATGGGGTTGTTTTCGACGTTGGTGTGCGGCGTTGTCCGCGGTCAGTGGATCGCCGCGTACATGATCTTCTCCTCCGTCGCCTCCAGCGCGGAGAACTCTTCCACGACCTTGCCCTGGCGCGAGACCAGGATGCGGTCGGACAGCGCCATGATCTCGGGCAGGTAGGACGAGATCACCACGACCGCCTTGCCCTCGTCGGCGAGCCGGTTGATCAACTCGTGGATCTCGACGATGGCGCCGACGTCGACGCCGCGGGTCGGCTCGTCGAAGATGATCAGGTCAGGCTCCTGCACCAGCGACTTGGCGATGACGACCTTCTGCTGATTGCCGCCCGAAAGCTCGACCACCTTGCCGTCGTCGCTGATGGCGCGAACCTTGAGCTTCTCGATCCAGCTCTTGCCGACCGCCTCGGTTTCCCTCCGCGACAGCATCATCCGGCCCCGCGGAAATTTCGACAGCAGGCCAAGATAAATATTGCGGGCGATCGAGGACGTTTCGAAGAAGCCCTCGACCTTGCGATCCTCCGTGACATAGGCGATGCCGGCCTTCACTGCGGGTGCCGGCACCCGATAGCGCACTGGCTGGTCGTGCAGCAGGATCTCGCCGCCGTGGAAGAAATCGCGTTTGAGCACGCCGGCGACGATCTTGAACGTCTCGGTGCGACCCGCGCCGACGAGGCCGAACACACCGGTGATCTGGCCCGCGAAGACCGACAGCGAATTGTTCTTCACCATCGGCGCCATCTTCAGATTCTGCACCGTGAGCACGCGCGCGCCGGCCGGCCGCACGCTGCTCTTGCGCGCGCCATAGAGCGTGTTGGAGAGGTCGCGTCCGACCATGGCCTGTACGATCGCGGCACGATCAAACTTCGCGACATCGTCGGTGACGACATGCTTGCCATCGCGCAGCACCGTGATGCGGTCGGCGAGCAGCAGCGCCTCTTCCAGCGCGTGTGAGATGAAGACAATCGAGACGCCGCGCTTCTTGAGATCGCGGACGAGGTCGAAGAAGTATTTCTTCTCCTCCGGCGTCAGCGATGCGGTCGGCTCGTCGAAGATGATGACCTTGGCGCGGTGCAGGACCGCGCGGGCGATCTCGACCATCTGCTTCTTGGCAGCGCCGAGGCCGCCGACGGTAGCGGTCGGCGTCACGTCGAAGTTGAGCGACTGCAAAAACTGCTGCGCGGCGATGTAGATGCCGCGCAGGCGGTTGTAAAATTTCTCCTGCCCGAGAAACAGGTTTTGCGCGACCGTCATGGTCGGCACGAGGCTGTTCTCCTGGAACACCATGGCGATGCCGAGATTGCGGGCCTCTAGTGGCGTCTTCGGCGCGACGTCGGCGCCGTCGACCATCATGGTCCCCGAGGTCAGCGTCACCACGCCCGCCATCACCTTGGTGAGGGTCGACTTGCCGGCGCCGTTCTCGCCAACCAGTGCGTGGATCTCGCCGCGGCGGAGGTCGAAGTCGACCCCGTCGATCGCGGGAACGCCGGCATAGAGTTTTGTAGCCTTGCGCAGCGAGAGTGCGATGTCGCTCATGTCCGAAACTCCTCGGCCAGACCAGCAAGCGGCAGTTTCAGGACTCGACCTGGTCCCTTGGCGATAAGCACAAGATCGTTGCCCATCTCGACAGCCGCCACGACGCCGTGATTGATGCCGTCGACCCTACTGTGCAGCGAATAGAGCGGCTGTCCGTCCGCATCGAGGCGGATGACGAGGCCATAGGAGCGTGGCGGCGCCCACGGCTTGATCACGCCCATGGTCTTGATATGTGCGCCCTGCATCGGCTCCTTGAACGAGCGCCCGGAACGCAGGCGCGGAGCTACCCAATAAGCAGGATCGATCTCGGCCATCATCCGGCGCCGATAACCGGGCTCGCGCAACACGAACTCGACAAGCTGTGTCCGCGCTGTAAAGGCGGTGAGCCAATAGCCGCCACCGGAAGCCTTCGATAGCCGCGACGGATAGACGGGGAGGTGAGCCAGCACGACCTTTGGCGATGCGCCCGGCGCGATGAGAACGAGGCGATGGCGCCAGCTCTCGCTGACCAGCATGGCGTTGCCATGCGCGCAGGCGCCGAAGGCGTAGCCGAGTCCCTGGGCCAAACGCGTCACGGTTTTGGTGCCGGGATCCAGCTTGAACACGCGGCCGGTCCGATTGAGTTCCAGCAGGTCGCGCGCCCAATCATCGACACCCGATGTCGAGGAGCCGTCGGTCGCAATGATCGTGTTGTCGTCCGCCAGCGCCAGCGCATTGATGGCGTTGAACGCCGCATCGGCCAAGATCGCGGTCGGCTGCTCGGCCGAGGGATTCGCGTAAACTCGCACCTCGCGCCCGCCAAGCGCGACCGCAAGGCCTCCGCCAGGCAATACACACAGCGCAGATATCGGCCGCTCGAAGCTGCGTACCTGCGTCGTCGAACCACCGTTCAGGCTCATCAGCCGCGAGCCATCCGCGATGAAGAGATTGCTTCCATCAGTCGCGAGATCTTCCGGCGCCTCACATGTCAGCAGGGTCTCGGCCGATTCCAGCTTCTGGTTCGGCTTCAATGCGCCGTCGAACGACGGCACGGTGATGGTAGCGTCGCCGCGTCCGAGAAAGCGGTTCGCGAAGTCTCTGACGGCAGCGATCACGATTGCTTCCCCCACCGCTTGTCATACTGGACGAAGTTCGGATCGGCCTTGTCGAGCTTGTAGCGGCCGATCCGGTTGTTGAGGATGCCGCCGAGATAGAGATAGCCGCGATGCTCGCGCATCGAGGTGATCATCGGATGGTTCTCGCCGTGCAGGTCCCAGAACGATTCGACGATCTTGCCCTGCTCGTTGAACTTGACCACGCAGCCGGTGTTGATGTTGGGGAATAGCCATTCGTCGACCGGCACGCGTTTGGCCATCCGACGGCGGAAGCCCGGCATCTTCCAGGCGAGGTCGAGCGAGGGGCTGCGCATGCCGACCAGTGCCAGCCAGTAATTGCCGTCGGAGGCGAGGTTGATGTTGTCGGGGTAGCCCGGCAGGTTATCCATCACCACTTCGACCGCGCCCTTCTTCGGGCCTGCAAACCAATAGCGCTTGATCGAGCAGCCAAAGGTTTCTGCGAACAGGATCGACTGTCCGTCGCTGGCAACGCAGATGCCGTTGGGGAATTTGAGGCCGCGTAGCTCGGTGCGTGTCGTGCCGGTCTTGGTGTCGTAGGAGATGATGCGGCCATTGCCGCGCGCCTCCAGGCCGTCGATCGGCCATTCATCCATCTCGTAACGGACCGTCGCTTCGGAGAAGAAGATCAGGCCGTCGTCGGTAATGTCGAGGTCGTCGGCGAGCCGGAGACGGCTGTCGTCGTTGACCGAGCGCATGCTGCGGTTGGTCTCGTCGGTCGCTTTTTCCACGGTGCCATCAGGCTTGATGCGATAGAGCCCCATACCGCCGATGCAGACATAGAGATTGTCCTCTCGGTCGAAGGCCATGCCGAGCGGTTGGCCGCCGATATGGGCGAACACCTCCATCTTTTGGTAGTCGGGCGCGAGGAAGCGCATGATGTCGCCGTGACGCGAGCCGGCGTAGAGATTGTCATGGCGATCGAGGATGACGTCTTCCGGCGCCTCGATGCGGCCGAGGCCGATCGCCTCGACGACACGCAGCTTGTCGTTCTGCTCGAATGGCCCGCCCTGTCCGATCTCGGTCGGTGGTGGTGGTGGCAGCTCGTGATAGGTCGGCGCGACATAGACCTTGCTGATGATGCGGGTCCGGTTCTTTTGCCAGCGGATGTCGACCATGGCCGCGACGAGCAGGATGCCGGCGAGCGCCATGCGGTTGACGCCGCCACGCGCGTTCATGGTGGTAAGGCCGTTGGTGATCAGGAGCACGATCAGCACGCCCACCGCCGATTTGGCAACCGAGCCCTTGCCGCCGCCGAGCGTGATGCCACCGAGCACCGTCGCGGTCAGCACGATCACCTCGAGCCCAACGCCGATGTCGCCGCCGACGGTGCCGAGCCGGGACGCGAAGAACAGCGCGGCAATGCTGGTGAGCACGCCGCTTGCGACGTAGCAGAGCGCGATCGTTCGGCGAACGGGAATGCCGGAATTATACGCCGATCGACGCGAGCCGCCGATCGCGGTGATGTGCCAGCCGGGCCGCAGGCGGGTGAGGAAGATGTGGCCGAAAATGGCGATGACGATGTAGGCCAGCGCCACGGTTGGAATGCCGAAGACAGAACCGGCGCCAATGAAATCCCAGGACGGGATGTCGGGAAAAGCCGAGGCGATGGCGTTGGAGTAACGCTGGATCAGGAGATCGTAAGCCGAGCGGTAGATGATCAGTGTGATCAGCGTTGTGATGAACGCGCGCAGCCGCAGATATCCAACCAGGACGCCGTTGACGGCACCCAGCATCGCCCCACAGAGCAACGTGGCGACCACGACTGCCGGCACCGGCCAGCCCAACACATCAAGCAGATAGAGCGCGCAGAAATCG